>NZ_JAVKEA010000034.1:0-32059 GCF_040221695.1 Coleofasciculus sp. E2-BRE-01
TTCATCCACAATGTTTTTTTCAAACAGGTTCCGTTTAATACATAGCTCCCCAAAATTGCTCGCTTTCCCCCACACCCCACACCCCATACCCCACACCCAGTATCCTATCGTGGGTAATGTGGCTTAAGTTGACACCCATGGCACGCCATGCGCCCCTACGGTTTCGCGGCTAATGGTTAATTGATCAAATAAAGTGTGCCACGCACGCCACTACTGGACTGACACAGCTAAAATGGTGGGATAGATTTGGCGGTGAAATTGGGCGCACGCCATGCGCCCCTACAATTCTAATCCACCAAATAAGGTGTGCCACGCCACACTGATTTATTCCACCGCTTCAACAGACATAGAGACAGGCGATACATCTGGCAAATAGGTTTTTTCCACAACTGGGGTACACCCCAACCACTGTACCGATAACTTAGCAAACTGCTGCGGACAACCACTGACACAAAATCGCGTCGGTAGGGGTGGTGAACTATTTTTTAATCCCATTAAATCCAGTTCTTGCGCCGCCGCCGCCACCACATGTTCAGCCGGATCAATTAATTGTACAGATGCGGGTAAAATTTGTCGCAATACAGGCGCTAACAACGGATAATGAGTACACCCATAAATCAACGTATCAATTCGCTGCTGGAGTAAGGGCATCAAATACTGGGACGCCACTTCCGAGGTATAGGGTTCATATAACCGATTCTGTTCCACTAAAGGGACAAACTCTGGACAACTGACTTGCCAAACTTGAACCGTGGATTCCACTTCTAACAAAGCGCGTCGATAGGCATTACTCGCCGCCGTCGCGGGGGTAGCAATCACGCCAATCCGACGCCCGACTTGAACGGCTGCACGAGAACCGGGCAAAATTAATCCCAGAATCGGCAGTTGAAACTCACGGCGTAACGTGTCTAGGGCTAAGGCGTCACTGGTGTTACACGCCAGAACCACCATTTTCACATCTTGCTCAACCATCCAAGTGAGAATCTCGCGCCCAAACTGGACGATTTCCCTGGCGGAACGGGTGCCATAGGGGAGTCGGGCGGTATCGGCAAAGTAAAGAATCGATTCATGGGGAAGTTGTCGGTAGAGTTCCCTGAGAACCGTAAGTCCGCCAACACCACTATCGAATACGCCAATACGACGGTGTTGTGCTTCTCCCCTTAAGGTCAAAATCGGGTCATTTGTCATTCGTCGTCATTTGTCATTCGTCATTTGTCATTCGTCAAAGAATTTTCCCACTCAGTAAAGGGGATGATTAAAAACCCCGATAACACTCGTGTTAAAAATTCTGCTGAATGTACTGAAGGATACCACGAGCGATCGCCTGTGCTAGTTGACTACGGTGAGTTGAATTGTTTAATTTTGCCGAATCATCTCGACCGGTGACAAACCCCACTTCCACCAAAACTGCTGGCATTGAGGTTTTTCTCAGCACATAAAACCGGGCGCGTCGCACCCCCCGATTCTGTACCGGAACCGTCTGTAAAATGTTATTGTGAATCGTCTGGGCAAGGCGTTGCCCACTGGAGAAATAATAAGTTTCCAATCCATTGACATCTGGGCGGCTGAGACTGATGGCATTCGCATGAATGCTGACAAATAGATTAGCATTGACTCGCTCCGCCATGGTCACACGGGGCGCTAAATCAACGAAATAATCGCTATTGCGGGTTAATACGGCTTGCACACCCTGTTTTTCTAATAAGGCTGCCACTTCTTGGGCAATGGGTAAAATAACATCCTTTTCCCGTAATCCGCCAATGCCAACAGCGCCGGGATCTTTACCCCCATGTCCCGGATCAACCATCACCACAATTCGACTGTTGGGAACCGTGGGAAATGAGGTTGGGGATGTGGGGGATGGACTTGGCGGCGGTACCGGAATCGATTCACGGGGCGGTACTGTGGCGCGTCGGGTTTGTATGGGTAGCGCCAATAAGCGATCGCTAATTTGATTGAGGCTACCAATCTGAGTTCCCGAACTTGGCTGCACCAAAATTACTACAGTGTTAGAGTCTTGCTGGCGCAGCAATACCCGTGATAAAGGACTATTGCTACTCAGTTGAGGTCCTTTAACCTGATCGGTTAATTGGGCATTGGGGATCGTAATCCGGTACGCCCTCTCATTGGCGTCCCAACGACTGGTGGCTTGGATATTGCGATCGGCTTCAATCAACAGTTGAGTCTGATTGTTTCCCAGTTCAACCGACTGAATTGTTGCTTGTTGATTAATGCTGACTCGTCGATTCGAGGTTTGCGATCGCGAAGGATAAGAGACTAGGACATTACCCGAAGCATTAGAACGACTCTCTAAACTGGATGCTGAGGTTCCTCTAGGGATAATCACCAACCCGCCAACATCGCTGTATAATGCCTGCCAATCGGGACTATCTCGGTCAACATTTAAGGTGATCCGAGTCAAGGGGGGTGAATCTTTCAGCCTTTGGAATTGGATTTGGCTAACGCCGTAGCGATTAACATCCAATGTTTGCTCAACCAGACTCCGGGAGAGGTTTAACCCCTCCACCTCAATCTCAATCTGGCGGCGATCGCGACTCCGCTTTACCTTAATCTGATCCGGTTCTCCACCATCAGTATGGATAAAAAATCCATTCCGAGTCACCTGGAAACTATCCACTTGTGTCGCCGATGTTTCCACCGTCACCGTTCTGGGTGAACTCGGTTGAGGAGATTGGCGATCGGGAACCCTTCGACTTCGCTCAGGGTTAACTGTTCGGACTGAGGGAGGCGGACTGGGTAAACTTGATATCCGTTGTGGATCAGGGATATTCACCGTCCACTGCGTCGGCGAGAGTCCCCTAAATTGTACCTGTTGGGGGTCTAGGGTATAACCTGGGGCTAATTCCACCACAATCCGAGTGGTTTGGTTTTCAAATTGTCCGACTCGGATTTCTTGAATCGCGCCGCCCACTTGTTGATTTACCGTCGGGCGTCCCAGTCGAGTTCCGGGTAAATCAATGACTAGCCGAGTCGGATTCGCAATTAGTTGCGCCCTCGGCTGAACGCCCTCATCTGTGGTAAAGACCAACTGATTTTGAGCGCGGTCAAACCGCCAAAACAGCAGTTGACGCGCTTCGGCGGCGGATGTATAGAGAAAAACACTCAAAAAGCTGGAGAGTAGCAGTAGCCAGCGAAATCTCACAATTATTGCTCCTAACTTAAAGCTCGGTGCTGCATACAGCATTTAGGTGGGTGGCTTTTCACTTGAGGCAGTTGCTGAGTTCAAAACCGAACTCAGTGAGGTTGAGTGGGTTCAGTTCACCCTATATCCCGAAGTCCAACTGCTCGCTTTGGTTTCCACCCTGGCTTAAACCAATGACTCACCCAAGTTGAGTTGATTAGCTGTTATAGACAGTCAGCTTTCAGGGACGTAGAGTAACGAATTTAAGTTTCAAAAAAAATAGTATAGTCCCTTTTCGGATGAACAATCCCAACTGCTTCCAGACGCGCCATGGCACGTCTCTACATTGCTCCCCCTGCTTGTACTTCAGGAGAACTGGGGATGATTAAGTCATTCGGGTTTAGACTCTGACAGGGTTTCCACTGGCTCTGATCCGGGGACAGTTTCGGGTTCTTTTAAGACTAATCGTAATAAGGGAGGAGCCACAAAGGTAGTTATAATCACCATCATGATAATCGCTGCCTCAGTTGCCGAGGAAAGCGCCCCACTAGCTGAACCGACGCCAGCAAAAACCAGTCCCACTTCGCCTCGGGGAATCATCCCCACACCAATTGCCAAACGATTAATACCCGGTTGACCAAAAACGGTAAAGCCTGTGACTACCTTACCGATAATCGCCACCACGATCAGGAACACTGCCAAAATCAACCCTTCTCGATTGCTGGGAACCGCTGGATTAAGGACACTTAAATCGGTTTTGGCACCCACCACCACAAAGAAAATCGGGGTGAGGACATCCGCCACAGGTAACACCTGTTCCTCTAATTCGCGGCGTTTATCGGTTTCTGCCAGAATTAAGCCAGCGGCAAATGCGCCTAAGATGGCTTCAAGTTGAATCGCGGCGGCAATATAAGACAGAATCGCGGCGAAAATCAGGGCGGTGAGTAATACCTGACCCCTTGTCTTCATTTCATCCACCAAGGCGACAAAGTAGGGACCAAGAAAGCGCCCCACTAAAATCGCACCGACTAAAAAGACACCCGCACTGATGATTAGATAAATAACATTCGCGATCGCGATTTCCCCGGTTTTGGCTAAACTCGCTACCACGGCTAGCACAATGATGCCTAACACGTCGTCTAATACCGCTGCACCAATGATAATTTGACCTTCTTTGGAACTGAGACTGCCGATTTCGGCTAAGACTTTGGCGGTAATCCCAATACTGGTAGCGGTTAGCGCCGCCCCCGCAAAAATAGCTGGGACGGCTGGAACGTCGAACAAATAGGTTAACCCAGCGGTTCCGGCGGCAAAGGGAGCAATCACCCCAACAATGGCGACAACAGCCGCTTGTGGACCGACTCGGATCAGTTCTTGCAAATCCGATTCCAGTCCAATTTCAAATAGAAGAATCACCACCCCCAGTTCGGATAAAACTGAGATCACCTCACTCTGAGTCTCAAACACCGACTCAGCCGCCATTGGATTTAAGCCCGCTGTGCGCTCCAGAAAGCTGACAATCATTGAGCTAGCCGCATCTGCCCCGGCTTCGGGAAAAACAAGTAGATGCAGCGCTGAGACTCCCACAACGACACCACCAACCAGTTCCCCCAGTACAGGTGGCAAGTTAATCCGCGCACAAAGTTCGCCACCTAATTTGCTGGCGAAGTAAATGACGACTAAACTCAGCAATACGCCAGCGAAGATTAATGAACTATTTTCGGCTTCGCTGCTGGAGGCTTCATTGGCTGTGGCTATCAGCGATTGATGTGCCGATAGCCATCTTAAACCTAAGGGGGGAGTTAGGGAACTCACCCAGGCAGTTGCATCAGCTACGGATTGAGAAAAAAGCATGGATTCTATTCTACAGGGAACAGGGAACAGGGAGCTTGTAGAGACGTGCCATGGCGCGTCTGGGAGCTTGGCTACAGATTAAACTACTGAGTTGCAAAAACTGTAACCCCAGAAATGATAATGCTCTATGGTGTCAAAGTTAAGGCTTAATCTATCGGTGTTTGGAGAATTTATAAAATGACAGATCTATGTTCCCGTTTTCTGAGCCAAAAAAAGTTACAGGTGATGGCTGGGGTTTTGGGTTTAGTGATGCTCGGATGCATAAATCCAGCGATCGCGCAGGAGCGATTGTTACGAACGCTAACGGTAACCGGACAAGGCGTAGAACGAATTCCCACAACCTTGACCCGAGTCCAGTTAGGGGTTGAGGTACAAGGAAAAACAGCGCAACAGGTGCAACAAGAGGTGGCACGTCAATCGGCGGCGGTGGTGGAGTTGCTGCGATCGCGTAATGTTGAACAACTCCAAACCACCAGCATCCAACTCAACCCTGTCTATAGCTACGAGGACAATCAGCAGCGCCTGATCGGGTATTCTGCCAGTAACACGGTCAGTTTCCGCATTCCCACAGAACAGGCGGGAAGCCTTTTGGATGATGCTGTGGCTGCTGGTGCTACCCGCATCGACTCGATTAGCTTTACCGCTCCAGAAAGTGCGATCGCCACGGCTCAAAAACAAGCGCTACGAGAAGCCACCCAAGATGCCCAAGAACAAGCCGATGCGGTGTTAAATGCCTTGAACCTCACCCGTCAAGATGTCGTTACCATTCAAATTAACGGTGCCACACCACCGTCTCCACCGATGCCGCTGATGAGCAGGGCGGAGTCCTTTGCCCAAAATGCTCCGACACCAGTTATTGGTGGTGAGCAAGAGGTACAGGCATCCGTAACCCTGCAAATTAGCTACTAACGTTTAGAACTCTGTCTCGTCGTAGCGATCGACTGTGCTGGGATCATTATCTCGTTTAGAGCCTAATAAATCCATTCGATCCGCCCGGATCACGGGCTTGTGGAAATTGTGACCATCCCGCGTCGTTAATGGATCAATCTTCAACGCTCCTTGAATCCCAATCAAACTTCCCTTCCGCACGTAATTTGCCGCCACTTCCGCTGTCTTCCCCCAAATCTCGATATTGAACCAGTCCGGCTTATCACTGTTGCGACTACGGCGATCCACTGCCAATGTTAACTTACACAAAACACTGCCCGACTCGAAATACCTGACATCTGGGTCTGCGCCCACCCGACCAACTAAATTAACTACATTGAGACTCATTTTTTTAGTACCCTTGTACTGATTGCTAATTAGTTTAGCGAATTTATACCGTTGTCCACAATCCCTCAAGCCCTACTGGAGGCACGCCAATTGCCGTGATTCACGCTCGCTTGTGACCTTGACTTTCTCCGGATCAGCAATTTTGTCGTCTGAATGATACTTTCAGCTTCGTTTTCAAAGATTAATAGCGATGACTTTATCAACTTCACTAGACTCAGCCAAAAAAACGTAATAGAATCCACCTCGGTTACAGTTCAGATACATTGTTTGTTATACATAGAAACATTCGACCTTGGGGGCTTATAAACAAGTGGGTATTTTCAGTCGCTTTTCCCTATCCCGGGATATGGGTATCGATTTAGGTACAGCTAATACTTTAGTATATGTATCTGGCAAAGGCATCGTACTCCAGGAGCCTTCTGTCGTCGCCATGGACCAAGATGAAAAAGTGCCACTAGCGGTGGGAGAGGACGCCAAAAAAATGCTGGGCAGAACTCCAGGTAACGTGGTCGCCTTGCGTCCTTTACGCGATGGTGTGATTGCTGACTTCGATACCGCCGAACTCATGCTCAAGCATTTTATCCGGCGAGTTCACGAAGGGCGCACTTTAGTTCAACCTCGGATTGTCATTGGGATTCCCAGTGGTGTAACCGGTGTGGAACGGCGGGCAGTAATGGAAGCTGCCTCTCAAGCTGGTGCCAGAGATGTGTACTTGATCGATGAACCTGTTGCTGCTGCCATCGGTGCGGGGCTGCCAGTGGCAGAGCCAACCGGTAATATGATTATCGATATCGGTGGTGGTACGACGGAAGTCGCGGTACTCAGTTTACAAGGTACCGTTTTGAGCGAATCGGTACGGGTTGCTGGTGATGAACTGAGTGAATCGATCACCCAGTACATGAAAAAAGTGCATAACCTGGTGATTGGAGAGCGAACGGCTGAAGAAATTAAAATTCAGATTGGTTCAGCCTACCCGACTCATGAGGACGATGATTTCTCCATGGAAGTACGCGGCTTACACTTGCTGTCTGGTTTACCGCGAACTGTGAGTATCAAGGGACCCGAAATTCGCGAAAGTATGTCCGAACCGCTTTCAGTCATCGTTGATGCGGTAAAACGGACGTTAGAGCGGACACCACCTGAACTCGCTGCCGATATTATTGATCGAGGCATCATGTTAGCGGGTGGTGGTGCCTTACTAAAAGGACTAGATACGTTGATTAGTCACGAAACGGGTATTGTGACTCATGTAGCGGCTGATCCCCTAAGTTGTGTGGTTTTAGGCACAGGTCGTGTTCTAGAGAACTTCAAACAACTAGAACGGGTATTTAGTGGGCGCTCTCGCCATATCTAAGGTGATAACCTCTTAGAGAGCTACTTTGGTTGGTTCACAAGCTGCATGAGAAGTCAACTGCACTATTGCAACTCTGGCGCATCAGCCGGAAGCTGAACGAATACTGGACAGGTTATGTATATATTGCGTCGTTGGTGGGACAAACATGGAGTCACTGTTGTGCTGGGAGGACTAACTCTAAGCCTTGCTTGGTTCGTTCGCCAAACTCAGGGTGCAGCTCTCTTTGAGGCTTATCAGTTATTGACCCGCCCCTTACAATCAGAACCGACACAAGAAGAGCGTCTGACAAATGCCAAAGTGCTGGAACTACAACAGCGTCTGATTGAACTTGAGAGCCAAAACCAAAAACTCAAAGAGCTACTGAATTATTCTAAAACCAAAGACCAGCAAGGAATTCTTGCCCCAATCATCGGGCGTAGTGCGGGTCACTGGTGGCAACATGTAACTTTGGGTCGAGGGAGTCGAGATGGAATTAAGGTGGATTCAATTGTGATGGCACCTGGCGGTTTAGTGGGTCAGATTGTTAATGTGACGCCGAATACAAGTCGCGTACTACTAATCAGTGACGCCACCAGCCGAGTCGGGGCGGTGATTAGCCGTAGCCGTAGCATGGGGTTTATTCGAGGACAAGGTTCAAATCGGGCGGTGTTGCAGTTTTTTGACAAAGTACCCGATGTCCGTCGGGGAGATGCGGTTTCCACTTCACCCGTGAGCAAACTGTTTCCTGCTGGATTACCGTTAGGACGGGTGGAGTCAGTCAACTTGGATAAAAGTCCAGCCCCCGAAGCTGTCATTGAGTTGACAGCGCCTTTAGATGCCTTGGAGTGGGTGATTGTTTATCCCCAATCAAGGACGGTTGATCCCGAATAAGTAGGTGGGGATAATTAGAGTTAAACCGTGGGAATCGTCATAAGCTGTTCGGCATTTAAACCATAATGTCAAGAATTGCGAGATCCTTGTAGTGCGAGCATTTTGCTCGCTACTAATACCCAATTTAAATGCATTACAGCTTACTCGCTTTCTTGAGCAGCAAGCTACGTTAATCAAAAAAACCTAGATGTGATACTTAGGCGGTGAAATGGAGGTCAAAAAAAGGCAAAACTCATTTAGGATAGCCCAGAAGAAACCCTTGAACAACATTTTCAACCTTTCCCAGTTTTCCCCCCAAGTTCGTCAACTGCTCAATTGGATGGTAACGGCGGGTTCTGTCCTTGTATGTGTGATGGCTTTACCCACTCGGTTACCGGGTATGGAATTACTAGGAATTGCCCCGAATTGGTTGTTAATTTGGGTGGTTGCCTGGAGTATCAAACGCACCGCTTTTCAGGGGGCGATGGCAGGGTTAACACTGGGTTTGATTCAAGATGGGATAACTGCCCCTGAACCCACTCATGTCCTGAGTCTAGTGTTGGTGGGCATTTTAACAGCTCGAATGCAGAAGCAGCGATATATTCAGGAAGATTTTATTTCCGTGGCGCTAATTGTATTTGGGATGGCGGTTGTCGCTGAGACGGTGACGGCGATTCAGTACAGTTTTATGGGCGATCGCACGTTAGCAGAAATTTGGATAGATCACCAGCGTATTGCCCTATCCTCCGCGATTCTCAGTAGTTTGTGGGCACCTGTAGTTTATTATCCCCTGAGTCGTTGGTGGGAACAGATGCATTTGCTAGAACAGTCTTAAAACAAATAATGTGATCAAATCTGGAAGGTTTAAAGTTCAGGGAAGCGCAGCTTGACCTATCTTTCTCAAAATTTGAAGGACTCTTGCTAAATCGCCATCATTTAAGATGTTGAAATGATTGGATAGCCCATAAACAGCAGTCGGTTGCGACTGGAGTTTTAGAAATATGAAACTGTCTCCACTGCAAAGTAAGCCGTATGTAGGCTGCGTCCGGTCTGGATTAGCCAGCATATAGGCTAATGCCTGGGGAATACCGAGGGATAAGGAAAAGGTGGTACGCTTTGCTTCTAAGACCCAAACCCATATCTGATTCTGCACAATCAAGGCATCAATACGACCATTTAGGAGTTCTTCACCTGTATCAATCGCAACATCTACAGCAGGTTCAAAACGTGATCGAAACGGTGGATCATAGAAGCCCGCCAGTTCTAGTAGCGGAGAGACAATCATCATCTTGACCCCACTTTCTAGCATCATGCCTTCATCAAGCTGATGGAAGTAGCGATCGCGGATGCGGTTCAATGTCTGTATGTCTGTATCGGTTAAAGTGGGTAATTCCTCCTGCCACTCTGGGAAAAAATCAGATTCGCTAGTACGTTCAAGGTTAAAATTATCTCGTAAATACTTCAGAGTTGTTTTCTGGTGAGATAGCAATGGTTTGAACCATAATGATTACGCATCAGAGTGAACCTATCTATAATTTTGCCATCACACGTCCCTCGTGCGATCGCCTAAGCTGTCATGCATTTAAATTGGGTATTAGTGTTCACACTTCATCTTTCCCAAAAGATAATCAGCCGCCGTCAACAGATCATAGCAAGTGTGAGTGGGTTGGAATTGCTGGAGATAACTATAGGAACGAATCCCACACGTCAGCGCTACAGTGGGAATAGACACCGCTTGGGCGGCAAGGAGATCCGCCTCTGTGTCACCAATCATCCATGCTGATTGCGGCTGAAGAGAAAAACAGACTTGTTCGGTTAAGGCTTGTGCTAAACGTTGTTGCTTGAGTTCAACATTATTTCGATAGGCGGCTTGATCGTCGTAAGTTCCATAAATCCCACTAAACAGACGAGTCAAGCCGTAATTTCTCAAAATTTGTGTCGCTTGTTCCTGACAGCGCAACGTCACCAATACCAGCCGGATACCTTGAGAGTGGAGTCTGGCTAATGCCCAACCCACCCCAGGTTGCAGCTTATCCAGATGTAACAGTAAGGGCTGATTGACAATTTCTAAAACTCGTGATAAGAAAAACTCAAATTGTTCCCCTTGTACACCCGATCGCAGGGCAATGTCTTCATCCGCCACCCGATCCTGTTTCATCTCCCAAAACTGCTGGGCTTCAAGCTGTTGAATCGGTAACGTGATTCCTTGGGCTTGATAAGCAGAGCAAGTATCCGCCAGCGCTAGCTTGTAGGTGGTGTAATAGCGCTTAGAGACATCGACAATCGGTCCATCGAAGTCGCAGAAAACCGTCAGTGGCGCTACAGAAGGATTAGTTCTGTGGGAGCGATCGCACGGCGGTGATTGCCAGTCGTAGGCAGCCACACCACTCATAAAATGTTACTCAATTCAGCTTTTGAAAGAAACAGTTTTTTACATCTTAGCAGTTTCGATACAGGTTTTAATCGTTCGTGGAGGAATATTCCTCAGCTTCTTTATCCTCACGTTCCAACGCCTCAAAAACCCCTATCGTCGCCTCTCACTGACTCCACCAACTAGCGATCGCTCTTATTTTACAATCCGTTAACTAACGAGTAGCGTGATCGCACCTTATCGCTCTATTGTCACTCTGGGAAAAGAACTATCAAAGCTGATTGCTGGAAGCCTTTGCTGTTAAGCATTTGGGCGATCAGAAACTGATAGAAACTCATGTCTTAGAGGCAAATTGTCCAATTCCCTCAGTGTCAGGGTTTCAGCCTTCGCTCTTCCGAAAGTGACACAAGAGCGATAGAGCGTTACTATTATGACAACTACAAATCTAATTTTGAATATCCATCGAATATAAGTAGCCAAACAATAACAACAATCCAATGAATTACAATGGGGGACCAGATTGAGCGAGAGTGCCAGTAGGAAATCGTCAACGTGATTCCTAAAATTAGCGTTGACAACAGAAAACCTGGATTCGTGAAAACTCCGAATGCTTTTTGGTAAACTAAAAAAGCAAATATAGGATGAGCCACAACATAAACAACTATGCTTATAAAAGCCATAATTAATTGGCTTTTTATTGGAATATTACTGGTTTTGCTGGGAAGTGGTAGTACGCGAAATAGCAGCTCTTCGGCAAAACAGGGAAAAAAGAAACGACTCACTAAAATCTTGACAATGCCTAGAAAAGATAAATGCAAAATTCTAACGTCTAAAAGCCCAGAATAAAATCCTATGGGTAAACAGGTTAAAGCAATAACCAATAACAGAAAAACCGTCACCAGCCAACTCTCCAGAGTCGGTACAGTGAGTAGAGCCGAGATGACTTTGTGGTAAATTCTGTCCCTAAAATTCATCTCGGCTGCTCCCGTACTTAGGCGAAATTAACCCAATTATTCACACTGATCTACTCAGGTAATCCGTCTTCAGTTTGCTGTAGGTAGATAACCGGATCGGGAAAATTGGGACTGACGACATAGATTGTACCAGTACCATCTGCACGACCAATTTCAATCTCACTGAAGCCATCAACGATGAAGTCAATCTCCGCATCAATGATATCTAAGAAACTGCCACCCTGGTTAGAGGTTGCTCCCACAACAATATCTTGAGCCAGAGTAAATGTACCAAACTGGAGAATGCCACCATTACTCTCAATTTCGCTGCCATCAGCAATGTCTACTTCATCACCAAAATAGGTAATGTTGCCACCACTGACGCTACCCGTGGCATCTGTGCTACTAACCACCACAAAGCCCGCTGATAGTTTCACATTACCCCCTATTCCCGTGGCAGAACTCACATCAATCATAGAAGCACTTCCATCCGGTGCAGCGTTTGTCGTATCGATTTTAGTTGGCTCATTACCACTGACGGAAACATCTCCGCCGATACCTGCTCCTTCTGAACGAGCAATGATGCTGCTGGTGGTAATATTTCCATCAGCCACCGAAAGCGACACATCACCACCATCAACTGAATCCGAACTCGCATCAATGATGCCATTGCTGGTGTCAATATCCCCAAAAGCTTCGCTAATACTTAGGCTAATAGTACCGCCGATTTCAGGTCCGGTGGAGTTAGAAAGTAAGCTAGCCGTGCTGATATTGCCATCAATGGTAGACATGGTAATGTCGCCTCCTGCACCTAAGCTGGTGCCCGACTCGATGGTTCCAGTAGTAGTGTTGATCGAACCTTCCTGCCCGCTTATACTCAGATCAATATTGCCACCAATCGTGCCATCTGATTCAGAGAAGGAACTGAGGTTACTTGTGCTAATGCCGCCTTGATTGGTGCTGAGATTGATATCGCCACCGTTCCCCCCGGCTGAGGTGGAGTTGTATGCCCCACTGGTGGTGTCAATCGAGCCGAGACCATTATTGATTGTGGCAGTAATGTTACCACCATCCCCTGACCCATTCGAGGAGGTATTGACATCAGCGGTGTCAATGTTGCCCTCATCAGTTTCCAGGGAAACCGCACCACCATCACCATTCGCCGCGCTGGCGTCGAGTGTACCGCTAACGGTAATCTGACCGAGTGCTTGCTCAACCGTAATATCCATATTGCCGCCATTACCGCTACCACTGGCACTGGAGTCAATATCATCAATTTGGATATCGCCTTCGGTTGTGGTCACATTTACCGTGCCACCATTGCCATCAACCGCTGTTGAAATGAGTGTGCCAGCCGTTGTGTCAATCCCGCCAACTTCACCCGCTTTCAGGGTAATTGTGCCAGCATCACCACTTTCGAGGGAACTCGAGTTCACATTTGCCACCTGAATATTGCCATTCGTCGTCGTCGGCGTGGTTGAGAGGGTAATGTTTCCGCCATTCGCCGCCGTCGAACCCGAGGTCAATGTGCCATTGGTAACGTCAATCGCGCCACCATCGCCGTTGACATCAAGGGTAATATTACCGCCGACAAAACCAGCCTCTTCAGAAAAAGAGCGAATGTTACTTGTGGCGATACTGCCATCAAAAACATCCAGATCCACCGTACCGCCATCGCCACCTGCCGACGTCGCATCTAGAGTGCCATTCGTCGTATCAATTGATCCGGTACTCCCTTCAATATTGAGCGTAATGTTACCAGCAGCGCCATCGACATTGGTACGGGAGAAGACGTTTGCCGTGTCGATACCACCTTCAGCCGTTGTTAGGGTAACGTCACCCCCACTACCGCTTTCTGAGGTAGCGGTTAAGCTGCCTCCGGAGGTGTCAATGGCTCCGGTAACTTCTGGATTGGCGGCTATATCCATATCAATTGCCCCGGCTGCACCGTCTGCACCTGAACGGGTATCAATATCAGCGGTGTTAATATTACCGCCTCCAGTGGATAGGGTGACATTGCCCCCATCGCCGTCGCTGGAACTCGCATCTAAAGTGCCGCTGGTGGCGTTGATTAAACCGGGTGATCCGGCAACTGACATATTAATCGCACCCGCTGTACCTGTACCACTGGTGCTGGTATCGATATTGGCAGTCTGAATACCCCCGTCATCGGTATCAATATTGACCGTGCCGCCATTACCATTAACTGCCGTAGAATTAACCAATCCATTGGTCGTATCTACGTCACCACCGCCACCAGCCTCTAGGATAATGTTACCGCTGTTGCCAGCTTCAATGGCGCTGGAATTGAGATCAGCCGTCTGGATGTTACCGTCTACAGTCGTTAGCTCAATCTTGCCACCATCAGCAACGGTGGTTCCTGAGGTAAGCGTTCCGGCGGTGGTGTCGATGGAGCCTTCGATATCTTGAACATTAAGTTCAATTTGTCCACCCACTCCGTCTACATCTTCAGAAAAGGTATTCACATTGGCAGCAGAAATATTACCTTGGAAGGTACGCATTTCTACATTACCCCCTTCACCAACAGCAGCGATCGCGTCAATGGTTCCAGTGGTATTATTAATGGAGCCTGTACCCGCTGCCACATTTAAGGTAACTTCACCCGCTGCTCCTCCGTCACTTGAACTGTTAATATTGCTAGAGCTGATGTTACCTTCATTAGTGGCTAGCTTCACCTCACCCCCATCGCCACCTGCTGAGGTAGTTGTCAGAGTGCCATTGGTGGTATCAATTGAGCCAATACCCCCATCAATGGTGAGCTTAATTTCTCCAGCATTGGCACTTCCACCGGAACTGGTGTCAACGTTGGCGGTATCAATATTACCTGCCGCTGTCGTGAAGAACACGTTACCGCCCTCACCTGTGGCAGAACTCGCATCAATCGCGCCGCTGCTGGTGTCAATTTGACCCGTACCTTCGGGGTTGGAGGCAATATTGAAGTCGATATCGCCAGCCGTATCGTCACCATTGGTGAAGGTTTGCACATCTAAGGTGGTGATGTTGCCACCAGCGGTGTTGAAAGTAATATTACCCCCTTGACCATTTTCCGAGGTGGAGGAGACGGTAACACCGCTGCTGCTGATATTGATCGCTCCTAACCCCTGGGTGACATCCAGGCTGATAGCTCCCCCTTCAGCATCGACTGAATTGGCATTCAAGCCCTGATTAACTTTAATGTCTCCACCGGAGGAGGTGAGGCTAATATTTCCCGCCTCATCGTCGGAAGAGGTATCAATACCCGCTACCGTAATAGCTGCACCGGAAATATCGACGTTGCGACCTTCAGCGCGGATAACATCGGCAGAATCGTTCATAATGAAGGAGCCTGCGCCATCATCGTCAGCATCCGCCGTAAAGGTGAGGCTGCCACTACCCGGAGCAAAGAGTAGTTCATCGTCAGGCAAGTCGTTGATGGAGATGTTGTTCGTGGCTTGCAGAGTAATATTGGTGTCGCCTGACATACCCTCTAATTCTGACTCGTAGATAGTAAACGTGCCACCAGTCGGCGGTTCACTGGCAAGAACTTCCGCTGAAGCAGCATCAGGATCGGGTCCTAAGGCGTTCTCTAAATCAGCATCGTCAGTGCCATCGTCAGTACCTCCCACGACGGCAATATTTTTGGGATCGAGGAGTAGGGTGCCATACTCACCATTGGGGGCGGATGTATTGACATTGCCTTCATAAATCAGGGTGTCTTTACCAGAGACTTCCACAAAGCCACCATCACCCGCCGTTTCTCCGCCTTGGGCACTGATATTGCCGTAGAAGCCTGTAATTATGTCTCCCCAGACAATGACTAGACCCCCATAACCGTTGGCGATCGCATCAGCTTTGATTGTGGAGTCAGCACTGACGTAGGTACGGGATGCAGTTGGTAGAGTACCACCGCCCTGATAATCGCCACCAATGTAAACTTCACCGCCGCCAGTGGTTCCAGATGCATCGATATCGGCACTAATCACACCGACGCGATCGCCAAGTACGCTCACGCTACCACCGATTTCAGAGCTAGAGGCATCAAGGTTGCCTGATGAGATGGCAACTCCTGAGCCGTTTGGTATTGTTGTTCCAGATTCTGTTAAGTAGGCTGACCCCTCAGAGTTAACGTCAATGCTATCACCCGTGACATTAGAACCATCGCCAGTCAGCAATTCTGGCAGGCTAGCCGGATCAATCGTGGCGGTGCCATCGCCGGGATTCGTCACTTCCAAACTGAGAATCATCCCTTTCTGACTCACCCGCACTCGATTGGTGCCAGGAACCGCCGCAATGGTGATATTACCATCCGGTGCTGTCAATGTTCCGGTGTTGACGACGTTGTTTGCAATTAGGGATAAATTGTTTCCTTCTGTAACCGCCAAATCCCCGACGTTAACGATACTGCCAGGATTTGCTACGGTGAACGCAAATTGGGTAGGATTCCCCACCAAGGTGGTATAGTTATTCTCTCCAATGGCGTTGAACCAGTTATCGCCAAAACCGATGCGATCGGCGGTTGTTGCCGTAAAAGCGCCTGGTACATCCAGTTGAGCATTTTCACCAAAAACTATACCGGCTGGATTGATGAGAAAAAGATTAGAAGTGCCGCCTGTTACCCGAATTAGACCATTAATTATAGATGGATCAGTGCTGATCACACGACCCAATATGTTTTGAATGTGAGGATTGGATAGAAAATTAGCTACCTCGCCATCGTTTAAATTAAGCTGCTCAAAACTTTGAAATAGATTCGCGCCATCATCTGATAATGTTCCGCCTTCAATATTGTAAGTTTGTCCATCTGGCATGGTAATTACTGTACCTGTGCCGTCTGGAGCCGGAGCCGGAGTAATTGACTGGGCTGATGTGGAGTCAATCTTCCCTACTATGCATGACCCTGCCGCAACAGTTGCTGACAACACAGGTGCAATAAATCGAACCGTCCGCATTATTAACTTGTCCTCACTATTTTTACTCAATCAGAACTTACGTAGCCACACCAGAGATACTGGTTAAGGTGTATTACGCTTCCCTAACACACGATGGCGGACTGACACAGCTAAAATTGTGGAATAGATTTGACGTTTAAGCCTGAGCGAAGTCGAAGGGTTAAACCGGGCGCACGCCATGCGCCCCTACAATGCTAATCCACCAATTAAGGTGTGCCACGACACTACAAGTAGAGCCTTTGCCTAAGTGTTATAGATCTTGATAACTAGCCAATAGAATCCAACGAAGTTAGTCAAAATTGTTCCGCTAATTCTTGATCCCTTTATGGGTATGCTCGAACTGGTGGGTTCTCACTAAACCCTGTCACCTTTTCTGTCAAAAATATTTTTAATGACAGGCTCAGTCTATAGAATCGAATTGTTAGAAAAAACCAACTTTAGTAATATTTGTGAATAGTAAAAACTATGCCTTTAGACGGAAGTCTGTTTGGTGCGGATGGACTGTACCTAAACTAAGACGAATGGCACGCTCTTGAAGGCTGGTGAGCAATGAACACACGATAAGTTTCTAAATACTGAACAGCTTAAGCATTTGAGCAATATTTACATAATTTAATATTAAGATAACTTTATAGGATCGCAGGGATTACTGCAAGCTTGTAAGTAGTGAGACTTGCATTAAAGGTGACGGTTGAGATGAGGAAATAGGGAACAGTAACCATTTGGCGCTTGTTAATATTTCTTAGTAACGCTGATTCAGCAAGTCCTAGTTAGGGTTTGCTGCACAACCCAAAAACCATCAGCCATCAATACTTTGAGTAGTATTGACATTGGCTCATCTTCCAGCAAAGAGAATAAAACTCATCAAAACCCTTGCACCACTATCAGGAAAATGTACCTCCGCTCCCCCAGCTTCCCCCGCTCCCCCAGCTTCCCCCGC
Source organism: Coleofasciculus sp. E2-BRE-01 (assembly GCF_040221695.1). NCBI lineage: Bacteria > Bacillati > Cyanobacteriota > Cyanophyceae > Coleofasciculales > Coleofasciculaceae > Coleofasciculus > Coleofasciculus sp. E2-BRE-01. The sequence goes on from NZ_JAVKEA010000034.1 coordinate 17,688, forward strand.
TCCCCCTCACCACTTATTCAGCAGACCCTAGTTATAGTAGTATTTTCAGAATCTCCAACCAATGACGCATCATATCTTAGTTGTGGAAGATGAGGCAAAACTCGCTAAGTTTATCGAATTGGAACTGCAATATGAAGGATATCAAGTCAGCGTAGCGCTGGATGGGTTTGCGGGTTTAGCGACAGCGCGGGAATCGCAGCCGGATTTGCTGATTCTCGACTGGATGCTACCGGGAGTATCGGGGTTAGAGATTTGTCGCCGTCTGCGGAGTACCGGGGATAAGGTGCCAATTATATTATTAACCGCGAAGGATGAAGTGAGCGATCGCGTGGCGGGATTGGATGCGGGTGCGGATGACTATGTGGTGAAACCGTTTAGTGTGGAGGAGTTGTTAGCCAGAGTTAGAGCGCATCTGCGACGGAATCAGGAGGAAGACCCAGATACCCTACAATTTGCTGACTTAAGCTTAAACCATTCTACCCGTGAAGTCTATCGGGGCGATCGCTTAATTGAATTGACGGCGAAGGAATTTGATTTACTCGATTATCTCCTTTCCCATCCTCGCCAGGTTCTCACCCGTGACCAAATCCTGGAACGAGTCTGGGGATATGATTTCATGGGAGATTCCAATATTATTGAGGTCTATGTGCGCTATCTGCGCCTGAAACTGGAAGCCAATGGGGAAAAACGATTGGTGCAAACGGTGCGGGGGGTTGGTTATGTGTTGCGCGAATCATCATCAAATTAACCCAGCCAACCCGTAGGGGCTTGGTCTCCAAGCCCTTAGTGCAAACAGTTCGGGGAGTCGGTTATGTGTTGCGCGAATCATCATCAAAAGCCAAACCGTAGATGAATCCTCGGATTCAGTTTTTCATCAACTGGCTTCCCTTCTTTCAGGTGTTGTTCCACAATCCGGCGGACATCACTGGGTTGAACTCGATAGTACCAGGTTTCTTCCGGTACAACTCGCACCGTTGGACCACAACTACATTGTCCTTGGCAATCTGTCCCTTTGATCTTAAAGTCTGTCTCCTCAGCCGCTTCCTCAAACGCCGCCAAGACATCGGCTGAACCTTCGGCTTGACAGGAACGATGTTGACAAACTAGAACTTGCTTGGGTGTATGATTTTGAGAGTCAGTTGCCACGGATGATTAAATTGAGTTTTACCTGTTCTTTTTTATTTTATAGCAGTCGCCAGAGTCATAAGGACATCAGATGAATGCCGCTTATTGCGTCGATGCACGTTTAGTGTCCTAACCGTTGTGGCGGTTGCTATACAAGTATAGCCGGGAAATAAATTTCCGGCTGAAAGCTCAAGTAAGCTAAAGCTTACTGGGATAGGTAGCTGTAATCAAAATGTATCCAGATTTTTTTTAGACAATTAATGTTTACCATGACCATTACCATCCGGCGGCGGACTAACCGTGGATTGTTGATCGAGCCACTTCGCCAAACTCTGGGATAGTTGTGCTAATGATTCGACTAACTGCGGAGAAATATCGATCGGTAAATTTCCCGAACGCACATGAAGATCCCGTTGTGGGAAAGGAATTTCCACATCTCGATGGCGGAGAATGACCTCAATCCGAAAATAAAGGTCACTCTTAATTTGGAACTGCTTGCGGGGTTCACTAATCCAAACCAATAAATCAAAATCGAGAGAACTATCACCAAATCCCTTAAAAAATACTCTGGGTATGGGCTGAGGTAGAACATCACTATGTTCTTTTGCCGCATCAATCAAAGCCGACCTAACCGTCTTTAGGTTTGAGCCATACGCCACGCCCACAGGTATCTTTAATCGGGATACTGCACTGTGATGCGACCAGTTAATCACCTCCGATTCCAAAAATCTGGAATTAGGAATAATAATCGAAATATCATCCAATGTTTTAATCTCGGTACTGCGAACACTAATATATTCCACCGTTCCCATCAATCCGCCCACATCGACGAAATCGCCAACTTGAATAGGACGTTCAAAGATTAAAACCAAGCCGCTAATAAACTCCTTGGCAATTCCCTGCAATCCCAAGCCAATACCCACCCCCAACACACCCGCAAATACCGTGAGGGAACTAATATCTAACCCCCATAACTGGAGTAAGACAAGGCTGCTGATAAAAATAAAGGCATAATTGAAAATAATCGCAATGGTTTCCTGTGCCGCACGACTCAAACCCGTGAACCGTAAAATCCGCGATCGCAACCCTTGTTTGATCACCTTTGCCAGGATGATCAACCCGACAAATAAGCTGATCAGGATTAATAGATTCAACACCGAATAGGAGTTATCTCCTAAGGGAATCATATCTGAGGTTAAGCTGGCAATTATCGTATCGGTAACGATGCGACTTAATTCTCGGGTTTGGCGAAACTGGGTGGTGATATAAATCAGTGCATACACCCAGATAGCACACCGGATAAGTGTCAGGAGAACTTGTCCGGCGAACTTGGGGCTGTTCGCCTGTTTCGTTCCCTCTAGGGGGGCTGACTCCGCCGCCTCTTTATCCAACTGAGGTTTCAGCCAATCAGACCAAAGCTTACCGAGTAGCCAACTCAATGCGATCGCCAGTAATACGCAACCCATTGAGAGCAGGGTAGCTTGAATCAAATAGATTGGTGTGCGCTCATATTGTGCCTTTTGAATAACCGTTTGCAGTTTTTTTTGCCAAAATTCTGCCTGTTCTTGAGGACTTCTTCCTTCTGGTGTATCGTCTGACGTTACAGAAACCAAATGCTGCCCATCAATCTCAATTACGGGTATTTTATCTTTAGAAGTGAGTTCAACACTTATAGGACTTTCCGCCGTTTCCACCAGTTCTTGGAGAACTTGATTCACATACTCAGCTCGTTCTTGGGCGCTGTATTGTTCAGATGGAGTTACTTCAAAAATCTTACGCCCATCCAGCATAATCGGTGCGACAGAATTAGTTTGAATGGAATTAGTTGGATTGAAAGTATTTTGAGCTAAACTGGGCAAAACGGCGAGTAAACAACCAACCATAAATGCCACAACTAGCGTCCGGACAATCCGCACCCGGACAAAAGAAACGAACTTCATATTAATGTTAACCTTTCATCGATAGAGTGCTTTGAGTTTCTTCCCTAGATGGTGGTGATAGTGCGGCGGCTTGCTGTTCCGCCTGTCGTTTGGGTTGCAGGTAGAGATTCTCTAACAAAACAGACGCCCCGGCTATCCAAGGAGGAACAATTAACGCCCCAATAATTCCCAACACCTGTGCGCCACCAACCACCGCCAACAATTGATACAAGGGATGAACTCTTACCGAAGAACCGACTAAAAGGGGATCAAGCACATAAGTTTCCACATTTTGAATAATCACAAACAAGAGAAATACCCATAAAAACGTCCACCCTCCTTGGGCAATTGCCACAATCAACGCCGGAATCGCCCCCAACACGGGACCAAAAAAAGGAATCAGATTGGTTCCCCCGGCAATCACACCTAAACCTAAAGCAAATTCAGTAATCCCCAAAACTTTTAAACCAATGGTAATTGCAACTCCTAAAATCCCGGAAACTAACACTCGTCCCTGGATATAATTACCCATGCGCCGACTCACTGGCTTAACCTGCGCCGCCAAGCGATCATCCCAGGGTTTCGGGAATAAACTCACAATCCCTTTAATTAAGCGTTCCGCACCGGATAGCATATAGCCCGATAGAAATAACGCTAGAATCACACTGAGAATACCACCCAGAAACCCCCGCGTTACCCCATACGATCGGACAACGAGTTGTTGACTGGAACGAATTGCCCAATTGGTGAGGGTTTGGGTATCAAAAATTTGGCTAATGATGGGTTCGCTAATACCCAGGCGCACTGCCAAACGGTCGATTAAGGATTCTAACACTTCTAGATAGTCAGGGAGTCGGCGAAACAGGCGCTGGATTTGCTGTGCCACGGTTGGTCCAATTAACACCCCGACTCCAACTAAAATGGTCAGTAAGCCTAAATAGACCAGGAGAACAGCTAACCAGCGAGGAATTCCCAACTGTTGGGCGCTATTGATGATCGGGGCTAAGGTGGCGGCGAGAACTACCGCAATCATCAGGATCACCAACAGACTGCTGAGTTGCCACAGCAGCAGTAGCAGCAAAACGGTAGCAGTAATGAGCAGGATATTTTGAATGGAAATCGCAATCCGCCGTTCAGACATGGCAACGGTTCAGCTTAAAAGACTGTTGACAAACACTAAATATAATAATGTTAAAGCTGATTCACCGTGGCTACATCCTCCAATAATAATAAAACCTGGGCTGTTCATTTCCCCAACTTTTGACGCAAACGACTCACCAAAATATCCACTTCCGGTAACTTCAACCGAGCAACCAAAACCGCAAAAATCCCCAACGCCACCGACATTGCCAAACTCAGTTGTAAGACTTGCAGCAGTAAATTCTCACTCCCCACAACCTTTTGCCAGCCCCAACTCACCCCCCAACTGCCCAATCCCGCCACAAAACTACTCCCCGCCAACCCCATCAGCGCTATCCCCCATTCCCCTAACGGTAAACCATGTAGCCGCCGATTTAACACCCACAACAGCCAACTCATCGAAATAATATTGACGCCAATCGTGGCAAAAACTAAACCCGGTGTGGCAAAGGCATTCACCAACAAATAATCCAGCAGGGCATTAATAAAGATATTGGCAATACTAATCCGAAATGGCGTCTCCCCATCCCCCAACGCATAAAATACCCGCACCAAAACATCCCGTGCTAAATAAAAGAACATCCCCAATCCATACGCCATCAATACCGGGGCGACAATCTGAGAAGCCTCCGCACCAAAGGCATAGCGTTCATAAATTACCCGAACAATCGGCACGGATAGGGAGATAAAAATAGCCGTCAGCGGTAACATCGTCAACGCCGTAAGCAGTAATCCCTGACGAATTCGCACCTTCAACTCCACCCAATTCTCTGGTGCCGCTAACCGAGAAAACACAGGCAGCATCGGCACCAATATCATATTGGAGATAATTCCCAGAGGCGTCAGCACAATAAAATTGGAATAGCGCATCGCCGCCGCCGCATTGGGGATAAATGAAGCGAAAAACAGATCTGTATAAACATTAATATGTAACATCCCAGAGGATAGCGTCGCTGGTGCCATCACCCGCATCACCTGCTTCACCCCTGGAAGCTGCCAATTAAACCGCAACCGTAACCGCCCCATCCCCGATCGCCACTGGGCAATCAGTTGCATCACCCACTGCCAAATCGCCCCCGCGAGAGTACCTACCGCTAACACAATACTACCCAAGCGGATATACTCCGGGGTATTCACTTGTCCGCTAGAATAGACAGTCAATATCCCCAACCCCGCAATCACCGCCAAGCTAGAAAATAACGGGCTAACACTGGGTAACCAATATTGATCTGAAGCATTCAGCGTTCCGAAACCAATGCCAATCAACCCCGCTAGAACCGCCAACGGTGCCATAATTTGCAACTGTTGCACCGCAAGCGATCGCGCGGGTTCCTCTAATCCAGGGGCGAGGATATCGATAAAGGTGGGCGCAAATAGAATTAGGATAATCGTCACCAGCAATAATATCCCACTCACCAACGTCGTCACCGTTTCCACCAGGGGGGCGGCTTCCGACTTATCCCGTTTTGCCAACACACTCACCAAGGCGCTGTGAAAGGGTCCATTAATCCCACCGAGTAAGATCAGCAGAAAGCCTGGAATCACGTAGGCGTAGGCATAAGCATTCACCACCGGACCCACACCAAACGCCGCCGCGATCGCTTGTTCACGGACTAAGCCAAAAATTTTACTAATCAGGGTGGCAATTGCCACAATCGAGGCAATTCCGGCAAGAGAACGAGACGGTTTAGACTTGTCAGACACAAAAGTTTGTCGTTCGTAGTTCGTAGTAAGGGCTTTAGCCTAACCAATGGTTATCAGTTAGGTCTTGCAAACCGTTTATAGTATAGACAACTTCAGGCAACCGTAAGCACCAAGTTGCCTCTATTGTCGATTTCATGTAGGATGGGCAAGAGTTATAAACCTTGAAACATTAATATTATCGCTTGTTGCTCTTAACCACCACAAGGTAAAACCATCAAGTACAAGGTAACCAAACTGTATTCATCAATTAAGCCAAGATTGATTAGTCAATTATCAAGACGCCAGTCCCTAAATTTACAGTTTATCGGATCACCACGGCTAATAACTGAAAGGGATAGTTTGAGAAAAAAATTGATGTGGATTCAGTTGCTTTAAGCCGTTTATCGTATAGACAAATTTAGGTAACTGTAAGCACCAAGTCGCCGGAACCACTTCCAATAACCACCAGTTAAACAGATCCCGTCTTCCCTGAGAACCCGGAAAAACAGCATACCCCTCCAAACAATCATCCAGCATTTCTAAGAGTGCAAGTCTAGCTTGATTTATGTCAAGAATCCGCACCCCATTGCGAAAAACATCTAAAGCTTCATCAATAGCTTGAGTTCCTTCTGATTGTCTCGGAAACAACTGATTATTGATTTTCAACACCACAGACGCTTTATTGTTTGTTGACGACAGTCCAGTAATCCATGCCGAAAGCAACTCTAAATCTTTACCATTCACGATCTCAGCTTCCCCAAGTAATTGCTCCTGAGCTGATAATTGAATAACTCTATTATGGGGATATTCATTCCACTTAACTGATTGTATTACTTGACAATACCAATTCACTATCAACAACAAAACTTTTCTTGGTCTTGTATCCTGTGGAAAATACGTCTCCACTGTTGGTTCAACGGCGAGTGCTAATATCAGCGCCATGAAGACATAACGAGAATGAGTCAAGACATAATTTTCGTTCGCCAGCGCATCTAAAACGGCTTCGATAGCATCCTCTAGGGGAGTCGTTCCATCGACGTTCTCTTCATAAAGTTCTTCATAGTGATACAGCCAAACATCATGAAGTAAGTCCTGTAGATGACTAGGAATTGCCCAGGAAGAGGAAATCTGAAAGTTTGGATAGTGGAATGATAGTAATGTCATAGCCGATTCCTTTTTCTATCAATCTTATGGATAGGGGTAATCCCAGAAAACTCCCGATATCTTAATATTGGGGAACTTTGCCTGAAACTGCTCTATGACACCATTACAACTTTCACAGGGTTGCCTTTCGGTATAGAGATATATATATCGACCAGAGAATGAGTTATATCCTGTCCTTCAGATTTTACAGAGGTTAGCGGCGTTGGCGACAAGGTAGCGATCGCGGATTTTTGTATTTGTTATGACTAACATTTTGCACCTGTCGCTGTCTTACCGCTTTGGGTTCAAACCCAAGGATCAAATCTCAAGTTGTCTAAAGACGACTAAATTCAGTGGTGGTGACAATAGGCAATAGAGAATCGTTGTAGTGTGAGCGTCTCGCTCGCTATTTTGTTGAGTTTTGAACCGATAAATGCTTAGGCTAAAGCCCTGACTACAAACCCTAGAAAAAACACCTGTATCAACCATGTAGGGGCGACCCGCTTGCACTAATGAACAACTGTAGTCCACTCAATTTACTCGGGTCGCCCTTTCCGATCATTTGATGTCACGACTTCGTGTTACTATTCTGATGTTCCATCAGTCGATTGACGTTCTAGAATCAAATCCATTGCCATTTCAATAATTTCTTCCCGGTTAACCATGGCATCGATTTCTTCAGCCTCGTAAGTTCCCTCGAACGCTTCTAGGGCTGCATTTCTCAGCGCTGATTCATAAGCATCCTGTAAGGTTTCCCGTAACTCGTCTTCGGTTAAATAAGTCCCTTTAGCTTTATGGCGTCGATTCGTGCGTTGAATTTGCTTAACTGAATTAAATATAGAAACCTGCCAGGATTTAGTGGTGCGATTTTCAGCCACTTTTTTAATTAGATGCAATAAGAGAATGATGCCATAGCTAAATATTTTATTGAGTTTATCGGATTTGCTCATCTCCTCTAATTCTTCAATAAGTTCCAATGCTTCCGGAATTTTGCCTTGCTGGATAAATTCCTTTAAGGTTATGAGTTCTTCCATTCGCTTTTATTCCTCCGCTTCTCGATTTCGGTAATAGGTAATAAATAATAAGTTGTCTTCAATTTCTTGGCGCACTTCCTGGCTGATGTCACAGTCGCTTTTGAGGCAATCGACTAGCAATTGATTGGCGTTGTAATAGTGCTGTAATAGTTGCTTTTGTGAATCGCTAAACTGCCAGTTATAACCAATATTGCGATGCTGAATCATCACGGTTCTTAACTGCTCTATCCAAGTCCTACTGTTAATTTGCCACCATTGATTAAATTGCTCTTTATCATTTCCTTCTCGGCTAGGAAGTTGATCTTTAAGTTGTTGAAGCGACTGTTTTAACTCAGAGTCGAGGGTGAGGTTGAGGGAGAGGTCGAGGGTGACGTAGAGGTCGAGGGTGAGGTTGAGGGAGTAGTCGAGAGTGACGTAGAGGTGGAAGTCGAGGGAGAGGTCGAGGGAGAGGGTGAGGTCGCGGGAGAGGTCGAGGGAGAGGGTGAGGTCGCGGGAGCGGACTGGGGACAGGGCGAAATAGAAAGCTCTAACAGCAGAGGGCTTGTAGGGAACTTCGACGGACAGTGATTTTTGATTGACCCAGGTGAGGAAACTCTGTAATTTCTCATCACCAGCTACCAACCCATCAATTCTTTGCTTCATATTCTGCACAAGTTCATCAGCATTCCGCATCATGCCAGCCGTCAGCAAAAACACCTCACGCCAACGCTTTTCCGTAATCTTACTGACTAATAAAGCAATGTCAGATTTAGCCTCAATTTCTCTAGCCGTGAGATACTCTTGGAACGTCAGATGAGAGAAAGAATAGATTTCCCTTGCCCGTTCTACTAATAACCCATGTTGTGCTGCAATAGATTCCAGTACCGCCTTACTATCCTGTTGCAGTGTTACTTGATCAGTTTGTTCATCAGTTTGTTCATAAGGTAAAGTACAGAGATAGTCAGCAATGTATTGTTGGAGTTCTCGTTGCTCAAAAAAATAATGGTTTTTATCAAAAGTGATTGCTGCTACCTGGCTGAGAAGCTCTATCTTGTGTTCTACCGATAAATTTCGATAAATTTTATCCCGTTTAACCCCCCTCTTTTCATCCCATCTAATCAGCAGAATTTCCAATCCTTGCTCATATAGCTGAGAGCGTTTTGATGGAAATTCATTTTTTGCTGAGAACACCAAGCAAGTCAGGTTTAGTAATATTGGTGTGACCGCTAGTTCTGAGATTTGCTGATTTTCTGGCAGATTTAGCTTTTCAATAAATTGCCTCGCTGTGGCTTCTCCAGCTTGTGGATTATTCCTAGCAACTGTGAACCATTTTTTAGCAAATAGTTCAACTTGCTTATCCTTAAAATCTGCTACCTCAATATCGCTGAAGCCCTCACGGACAAATCTATATTTCTGGGCAGCGATACGACAGGTGATAATAAACTTATTTTTGAAATACTTCTCAACAAATCTACGAATTAGCTTAATAACTTCATCATCGTCTTCTTCCAAGACTTCATCTAAGCCATCCAACAAAATCAATGCTTTTCCCTGGATTAGTATCGTTTCAACTACGGATTTATCTGTAATCCCACGACTGATAAATTCTTCATTAATATAATCTTGTAGGGGCGCAAAGCCTTGCGTCCCTATAGTTTTGGCATCCTCAGCAAAATTTTTCAGTCGGATAAATATCGGAACTCGGTTTGGTTGAAATTCACCTAAGTCGCACTTAATCGCTACCCACTGCAAAAACGTGGTTTTCCCTGACCCAGGTTTGCCAAGTACCATCAGCTTGTTGTAACGCGACACAGCATCTAAACCTGGGACACTCTTCTGACGTACTCTACCCAATCCCAGTCGGTCAAAGTTATCGGATTCGGGGTTAAAGTTTCGCGCCAAGTCAGAAGCATCTAACCATTGCTGGCTAGTTATCTTCTCTAATATATTGACATCGGTGTAGATATCTGAAATGGCAATAAGCTGGGAAATATCCAGCATCCGCATTGTGCCACACTGGTCTTGGATTTTGTCATGGCGCTGCTGGCGTACCTGTTGGACTAAGGTATCAATATCAATACTGTTATTCTGGTTATTACCTAGAGATTTTAGTTCGGTTTCGCGATCGCGGATTCTTTGTTCTATTTCTTCAATATCAGCATTTAAGCCAAGTTTACGACGTGGATTAGTTTCACAACGTCGCTCATCCTCTAACTGCTTGAGTAACTTGTAATCCTGATTGAGTTGTTCTTTGAGGTACTGACACCGCTCCACAACTTACCTTCTCCTTAACTTTGCCAGCAATTGCTCCCAAGCTGATTTGATATTGAACCCACTTCCAAGTTCTAACTCCCCTTCGTAGTCAATCAGAAACGGAATAATCGGGAGTGTTACCTTGAGTTTATGTTTAGCGTCTAACTCAGGTGATTTAATAATCTCAGCTACAGCCGATTGACTAGCAGGTAAAGCCGGAATGCGTTCCTCTAATACTACTAACATTTGCTGCATCTGCAATTCTGATACCTGGTTGGCTTCCACCGCATTGAGTAAGGCTTGAGTGATGGCTAATTGATTCTGGTTTAGCTGCTGTGCGATCGCGGCGATTACAACTTGCTCAGTAGCATCATAGCGGTTCAGCAGGTCTTTACGCATCTGAGATAAGTCGCCGTAAATCTCAACCTGACTTCTCAACAGGAGATTTAACTTCGCATCCATCTGCTGCAACTGACTTCCCACCGCCTGCATCTTAGCGGAAGGTGTACTCGCTAATTCCTGTCGTAGTTTGGTATAATTAAGCTTATTTTGCTGAACCGATTGCTCCAAATCCAGGATATCCCGACGATATCCAGCTTTAACGCGAGGATTTGTCTCGTAGCGCAAGCAATCCTCGAATTCCTTGAGGAGTTCCTGATCTTTAGCAATGTTATCTGCTAAGTCGTTTAGTCTCTGGTTAAAACCGGGAGATGTCACGGGACAGCCTTTAGATAGGGTGAGAAGTCTTTAATGCTAATTTAGCATTGCTTTGAGGCTTTCACCCTTGTGACACCTTACCTTTATTCGCGATCGCACGTTCTCTTACTTACCTTGAGGTTGGCGAAACGTATAGATATCCTGGATTACCCGTACCCAACCGGATACCAACGACGCTAGGATGCGATCGCCTTTTTCTTTGGTTGCGGGTGTGGGATCACCCAATGTCCCACTCTGACTCAATTCTCGCGTCAACCAAGCAAATGGTAACTTTCCCTCCATACTCAATAAACTATCTTCCGGTAACCCTTGAGGATATTCAGCCACCGCCCGTTCCATTTTCACCTGTTCCGGTAATAGGGATAACATCAAACTCGTTTCCGCATCCCCCGCATGAATTCCCAATTCCAACTCCTTGGCTGAAATTAACTCCTTTGCCACATTGGGCACCCGCCAGGTAAACAGGGGAAACACCAGAAAATCACCATATTTTTGATGAATATCTCGCGCTGCAATTTCCATCACCTGGGGTTGTCCGCCATGAGAATTCATCAGCACTAACTTCCGAAATCCCGCCCGATAAATACTATCCGCCACCTCCATTAACACCGCCAGCAAGGTTTGGGCGCTGAGGGTAATCGTACCGGGAAAATGCCAATGTTCATTCGATTTCCCGTAAAATAAATTCGGCAATGCATAAGCCGGGATATCCGGTTCCAGTTGGGCTAGGGCTTTACCCAGAACCCCCACACCAATCGCCGAATCCACAACTAAGGGCAAATGATGACCATGTTGTTCAATCGCGCCAACGGGTTGAATAATCACCACATTTTCCTTATCCGGCATTGTTTGGATATCTGCCCAAGTGAGATAAGGAAAGAAGCGATCTGGGGGAATAAAACTGTGCATTTTAGTATTTGGCTTCTAAATTAGTCCAATTAAACTATAAGGCAGATAGCATAAGAAAAGGAATAAGGTTGTAATAAACAAGGAAATGCTCCCCGTTTCAACGAAAATAATATAATCCCAATCCATAGATAAATTTATTTTTAGGGGCAGGTTTAGGGACATTTGTAGGGGCGGGTTTAGGGACTAAATTCAAATATCCACCAATAACGGAACAACAAAACCCGCCCTGCCCCACCAATAACGGAACAACAAAACTCGCCCTGCCCCACCAATAACGGAACAACGAAACCCGCCCTCCTCACCGATAAATGAACAACAAAACCCGCCCTGCCCCACCAATAACGGAACAACAAAACCCGCCCTTATATAGGTAGAAGTAGCCAATGTTTTAATGGGGAGGATTGTAGGGGCGCACAGACGTGCGCCCGATTTAATCGTAAAATCTATGCCACAATTTTAGCTGTGTCAGTCCAGTAGTAGATGTTCGATTATTGAAATTGATAAAAAACTCTCTTATCGCTCCTCCCACCCTCGCATCTTACCCGAATTCATCAACCCATACGGATCAACCTGTTCCTTAAACTGCACCTGTTCCACATCAATCATTTTACGTCCCCCATCTTCCAGAATATAAGTGTGAGGATTAGCAATAAACGCCCCCTGTTCTTCGTGATAGCGAATAATCTCATTTAACCGTTCCTCCGTGGTATAGCGAACCAGTTGCAATCCGGCTGGAATCGCTTGACCATTCACTCGCATAAATTCCAAATGCATCATCACCTCATCACCGAAATGATCATACAATTGCTCCACCCGTTCCAACGTAAAAAAGAAGGTTTGCAAATATGTTAGCGTCGGGTCAATACTACGGGCATGTAATGTGGTATGATTCCAGGTAAACTCAGCTAAACTTGTGCCTTTACTCCCATCTTGAGCAGATTTTTGATAGGTAATTTCCCCGTCATACTCCCGAACTAATTCCTGAAACGCTTCTAAACAAGACTCCGCTATCGTTAATAAGGCACAGTGTTTCCCATCGGGCAGATATGACTTCAATCCACTAAAATAGGTTGGGATGGGATGAGCATGAATACTAATCAACTTTTTCACCAACCCATCCGCATCACCTAAAGCCTGACCAAACTGGGCAGCCGTGATAAAGTTATCGAAAATAACAATAACTTCTACCCACGCATAAGCCGGGGCGAGGGGAACCTCTAACTCCGTAATAATCCCATTCGTGCCATAAGCGTGATTCACCTTCTGCACATCATCTCCCCGTAACTCAATCACACGGGGTTCGTCCTCCAGTGTAACCACACGCACCGCCAAAAGATTGCCGCGATCGCGCAATTGCCCATAGTTAATTGAACCAATTCCCCCACTTCCACCCCCAATAAAGCCACCAATCGTGGCACTGCGATAGGTTGAAGGCACCATCCGCCATTCCCAGCCAATTTTCCGCGCTTGTTTATCAAACGCCGCTAACTTCACCCCCGGTTCCACACAAGTCTTACCCCGTTTAATCCAGCGAATCCCATTCATCCGGGTGGTATCCAAAATCACTCCACCTTGCAGCGGAATACATTGCCCATAATTCCCCGTTCCCGCGCCTCGAATCGTCAGGGGAACTTTGTGCTTAACACAGATTCGCGCCACCTGTAGCACATCCGCTTCAGTCTGAGGGCGTACCACCAGATTCCCTCGCTTATCCTCTAGCAGGGGTTGCAGAACCGGACTGAAATGGTAATAGTCCAGAGATAACTTAGCCACCTGAGTCGGTTCAGTAATCGTTTCTATCCCCGCGAATTCCGAGGCTAAGGCATTCCAGTCAAAGGATTGGGCAGGAGTTGAGGTCATTGCTGGTTAAGGATGGGAACAATAACAACGATTGATGAACTGCCGCGTTTGGCTTCGCGTTAACTTTCTATCTTACTGCATATCTAAACGTGTAATAGTTCTAACTCTGTGGGGAAGTTCAACGGGGAGGAGTTGCGCGAATCTAGAACTAGAAGCGATTGATACGCTTTTTAACCAATTCATTTTCATTGCACTAACCCAAGTGCTAGAAACAACTTAATTAGCAACGAAACAGGAGAACTCACGATGAAAACCTTTAACAAACTAACTCTCGGCGTTTTAACATCCACCTTCTTTATGGGTGCTTTGATGGGCATTAGTTCAGAAGCCCGCGCTCAAACCTCACCAAATGCCTATTCCGAACCTGACAGTGATATTGTCATGGTTTACGACTCAGACTATATTAGAGCGCTGAATCGAGCCAAAAACCTAGCTCGCATGGCAGCCGAAGAAGCCAACGGCGGTTTAGACTGAAGTTCCCCCCATCCCGATTGAGGATAGAAGCCTAAACCGTGACTATGTAAGCGTTTGAGCCAATTATCCTTCTCAATTCGTACCCATGTATATTTAAGATTTTCTTAATACTCTTGGGGAAAAATCTGTGAGACAA
>NZ_JAVKEA010000035.1:0-31360 GCF_040221695.1 Coleofasciculus sp. E2-BRE-01
CCGATAGAGCATGATGCTGGCGTTCACATCAAGGTGTCATGACCCGTCTAACGTAGACTGCGGTGAGTCTTGGTCTGCACGTTCCGACTATGTAGAGATATGCATAGATATGCATAGTTCTGTATAGGTTTTTCGGAACGGTGAAGCCTAACTTGGGGAGTGATACCAAATCCGCTTTTGAAACCCCTTTATCTCTTACTCATTCTCCATTGCTGAAGAACGGCGGCGACGACGGCGAATCAAAGGCGGTTTTGTTTCCGATTCGCTGGTTGAGGTTGAATCAGCCGATGATTCTAAATCAACATCAGCGGCTTCTCCAGAAGAAGTAACCAGTACCTTGTCTGAACTCTCTTCTGAGTCTGACTCCTCTGATGGGTGAGACCTATCCTCCCATGAATCGTCAGTGGTGTCATTGTCAGTGGTGTCATTGTCAGAAGAATCCGATTCAGCTTCTCCAGGAAGCACCACCGAAACCATAACTGATCGGGGATTTCTAATCTCCTTATCTAACCGCACTAATGGTGAAATACCCATCAAGGCATAAACATCCTGTTCTTCCGGCGTCATCTCAACCTGAATAACTTCCGGCGGTTCCATTTCTACCACCGACCGAATGAGCTGGGGTTTGCCCACTCGTTCACTGGAGTCTGACACGATGGGACGTTCAACAGATGTCGTATCGCGCCTCATTCCCTCTACGTCTTCACTCACATCAGAGGAACGTTGGGACAGGGTAATTGGGCGAACATTGCTCTTGGCTACAGGTTCATCCTTGGAGATTACATCCTCTAGGCGGCGACGGCGACGGCGGCGATTAGTGCCATTGGGGATTCCCCGTTCTTGATAACTCGGATGATTGAGTTCAAGTTCATCCGGTTCATTAAAGCCAGGGATATCCAGGGGTTCTGGAAGATCAGGGGTTTCTGGGATTTCAACGCGAGAAATAGGCTCTGGCTCTTGCTGCACTTGAGGTTCTGACTCACCGGGAAGATGTACCAGATGTCCCAATCCACCACAGCTTGGACAAGTGCGACCAAATAATTCGTAAATATTTTGACCTTGGCGCTTGCGGGTGAGTTCGACTAACCCCAGTTCTGACAATTGGGCGATTTGGGGTCTGGCTTTGTCCATTTTCAACGCTTTGTTGAAATGTTCCAGAACTTGTAATTGGTCACGCCGCGAGTCCATATCGATAAAGTCCACGATGATTACGCCAGCAATATTACGTAGGCGCAATTGGCGGGCGATTTCCGTCGCGGCTTCACAGTTAGTCCAGAGGACGGTTTCTCGCGCCGTGGCGGAACGGGTAAAGGAACCGGAGTTTACATCAATAACGGTTAGCGCTTCCGTCGGTTGGATAATAATATAGCCTCCCGATGGCAGATCGACTCGTGGCTTTAAGGCTTCTCGAATCGCCGCATTAATTCGGAAATAATCGAGAATTGAGAGGCGATCGCGGTGATGGTCAATTAAAACTCCTTCCGGTGATCGACCGCCACTCCAGCTTACTAACTGCTGTTTTACCCGTTTGACCCCAGTATTGGAATCAACCACAATCCGATTCACATCCGCTGTGTACATATCGCGGAGGACTCGTTGGATAAAATCATCATCGCGATTCAGTAGAGCTGGCGCTCTGGTCGAAGTTGCCTCCTGCTGGATGGCTTCCCACTGGCGTTGCAGCGCCTCTAAATCCTCCATTATCGCTTCTTCCGCTCTGCCCTCGGCTTCTGTGCGAACCAATAATCCCATCCCAGCGGGTTTAATCAGCACAGCCAAGGCTCTGAGGCGATTACGTTCGTTTTCGTTCTTAATCCGTCGGGATAAATTAACCCCTCGTCCATAAGGCATCAGCACCAGATAACGACCCGGTAAGCTGATATTTCCGGTCAGCCGAGGACCTTTATTGCCCGTCGGCTCCTTCATCACTTGGACTAAGACTTTTTGCTGCGGGGTGAGCAGTTCTGTAATCGCTCCGGAGCGACGTTTAAGTCGCAGCGGACCTAAGTCGGTGACATGAATAAATCCATTGCGTTCGGCATCACCGATATTGACGAATGCGGCATCAATGCCTGGTAAAACGTTTTCGACAATGCCGAGATAAATATCACCTACTTGGTGGCTGCCCGTGGCAACGACAAGTTCTTGGATTTGATCTTCTGAAAAGACAGCAGCCAGACGATATTGCTCTGCAATAATAATTTGCTTTGCCATTCAATTTCCTCAAAATTTGGCAGTACGCTCAAGTACTGAAGCTTGGTCTTTGTTGAAATTTTAGATAGCTGATTAGTTTAGAGAACAGGCAAACGAGCCAAGCTTGAATAATGCTTGAATGCTTGTCTGAGTTACCTTTTCCACCAAAAATCTTAAATCGCATACCTAAAATTGATCGGTCACTCTTACTTTGGCTACCCTTTATGATTCTGAAAAGCAAAAACTTTAGCTTTACTTAGAAAACGTAAATCGTGATCGGGGAGTGACTGAAGACTACTGACACTCTCATGGATCTACTTTTTCTCCAATGCTACAGGTAGCCAATGTCATATCCCTTCGCCCAAGGGTCAGCATTGGAGTTTGGTAACGTGCAAGTCAAAAGTCTGGAAGTGTGAATCAGTTGCGGACAGTATCTATGAGATAGTTTCTACAGGTCGAACCTAGTGTCACTGTAGGTACGCAACTGTTTCCTCAATTTTACATTATACTGCTTTGATTGTTGATTGTTAACGGGTAAGACTATCAGTTTAGCTGTGAGGGGGTTATCGCGGGTTACAGAATCGACGTTTTAGGGGTTTGAGCTTGACGCAAGGACTCAATTGTCGCGATCGCGTGTTGGGCAACCTGAGCAATTTCCTCTCTGGTATTAAAGCGCCCAATGCCAAATCGGACTGAGGCATGAGCTAAAGGTTTTGAATGTCCCAGTGCCAAGAGGACATGGGATGGGGCTACGTGGCTTGATGAACAAGCTGAACCCGATGACACGGCAACAACAGGCTGTAATCCCAACAGCAGGGCAGAACCATCTACTCCTTCAACCGAAATATTAAGATTTCCTGACAATCGCTGCTCAGGATGACCATTCAGGTGAATTCCCCCTAATGAAGACAGGGTAGTCCAGAGGTGTTCCCGTAACTGGCGGAGGCGTTGAGATTCAGAGGCTTGTTCGGCTAATCCGAGTTCCACCGCTTTGGCAAAGCCTACGATTTGCGGTGTGTAGAGTGTACCCGAACGGAGTCCCCGTTCCTGTCCCCCTCCCTGAATTTGTGACGCTAACTTCACTTTCGGGTTACGGCGGCGAACATACAGTGACCCAATCCCCTTAGGACCATACAGCTTATGGGCAGTGAAGGACATGAGGTCAATATTCATATCCTGGACATCCAAGGGAATTTTACCAATCCCTTGGGCAGCGTCGGTATGGAAGAGTACCTGATGCTGGTGACAAAGTTCTCCAATTTTAGCTAGGGGTTGTAATACGCCAATTTCGTTATTGGCAGCCATCACCGAGACTAAAATCGTATCGGAACGAATCGCTTTTTCAAGCTGGGTTAGGTTGACGAGTCCATCCCCTTGAACAGGCAAAAATGTGACCTCAAATCCTAAGTCTTGTAAATAGGTACAGGGATCAAGCACGGCTGGATGTTCAGTCTGGACGGTAATGATATGACGCCCTTTACTGAAATAGGCTTCAGCAACCCCTTTAATTGCTAGATTATTCGCTTCTGTTGCACCACTGGTAAAGACGATTTCCTTTGGTGTGGCGTGGATAGCTTCAGCGAGAGTTTGTCGTGCTTGTTTGACCGCTGCTTCTGCTTCCCAACCATAAGCGTGGCTGATACTGGAAGGGTTGCCGAAATGTTCTCTAAAATAAGGTAGCATCGCCTCTAGCACCCGTTCATCCATGGGGGTGGTGGCGTGGTTGTCAAGGTAAATGGGACGATGAGACATAGTGAGTAAGTCGGTAGGGACAGTTAAAGTTAATGGCGGTGATCGTCATTTGTCATTCGTCATTTGTCATTTGTCATTTGTCATTTGTCATTCGTTATTTGTCATTCGTCATTCATGATTTTTCATTTGTAAGGGTTTGAGAACTGTTTACAGAGCTTAATAGGGTTGAGTTTATTTCCATCAACCTACTTAGATCGTCATTGGTCATGTTAAGGAATAGTGCATTTAAATTTATTATTAATCAGTCATCAGTTGACTGAATTTTTTGAGGATACTCAGCACGTTATAGAGTTCATTTTCTCGTTTCAATAGGCTGAATGGTTCAGATAAGGCATACTTGGGTGTGTTTTGTTGAACGAGTTTAACAAATATCAATTCACTCCCATTCGTCACTAACCCCAAAATCGGTTGATCAGGACGAGGGTTTGCCACCATATAAGCTAGGGCTTGGGGTATACCATTTAGAAGTGATAAGCCAGCATTTTTTGACTCGATCACCAGTAACCACAAATGGTCTTTTAAGACCATAATATCCAGGCGACCGCGTACAACTTCCTCTTGGTCTTGAACTGTTACCTCAATCGATTGCTCATCAACGACATCAAATGGGAGGTGATAAAAGTCTGTCCAAGTCAGCAAAGGACACAGAACGACTAATTTGACCATGTTTTCGGAGATTTCCCGATGTTTGATCAAACTTAAGTAGTTGGACTTTACCCGGTCTAAAACTTGTTTTTCTAAGTCATAAATGTCCGGGAGATTCTCGTAACACTCTGAAAAAATTGGTCATCATCGGCTTGGGTTAAACCGAATTTTTGTTCAAGGTCGATGATGTTCAGTGTTTGAGCTTGAATGATTTGAACCATAATTAGTAAATTTTATCACAATAAATCTGGGTGGGAATCATGACAATGGATATAAATATATTGGCGTGACACGGGACGGGGCGCAAGCCTTGCGCCCCTACATACGAGGATGGAAGAATAGGTTGTCGGTTGTGTTGACGCCTGTTACCTCACAAAATCTAGGAATAAAAGCTCTTACTACGAACCCAATTAATTTTTTCGTTCTCAATGACTATAACCAATTAATAAAGACAATCAGTAAAGGGAGTGTTAGCGATCGCGCTTTTGTTAAGATACGTTTAGGTATGCGGAAAAAAGCACCTTAGTGGAGAGAGACGCTGATCATGTCCGACTTGGCTACCCAAGAGACAACATCCCAAACTATGGTAGGCTGGGAACCATCCATGCCGCCAACTGACTTAATCTTTGATGATGGGGAACCGTTGGAAAGTAATCGCCACCGTATTGCTATAAATGTTCTGATTCGGTCATTGCAGCAAGCTTATCTTGACCGCAATGATTTCTTCACCAGCGGTAATATGTTTATCTATTACAGCAGTGAACAGGCACGGAACCGAGATTTTAGAGGACCCGATTTCTTTGCCGTATTAAATGTTGACGGGACGACTGAACGGCAAGGTTGGGTTGTGTGGGAAGAAGGGGGGCGTTATCCTGATGTAATAGTCGAATTAATGTCTCCTTCTACGGCGTCTATGGATACGGGGACGAAGAAAGATATTTATGAGCGTATTTTTAGAACACCGGATTACTTTGTTTTTAATCCCTTTGACCCCAATTCCTTACAGGGATGGCATTTGGATGCGTCTCAACAGTATCAACCGTTAGTCCCCAATCAGCAGGGTTGGCTGTGGTGTCAGACATTGGGGTTATGGTTGGGAACTTGGCAAGGAACCCTAGACCGAGAGACGGCGGTTTGGTTACGATTTTATGATCAAGAGGGTAATCTTGTCCCCCTACCCGAAGAAGCGGCTCAACAACAAGGATTTCAACAAGGGACATTACGACAGCTATTGCGTATCCTCTCAACTCGCTTTGAACAGGTTCCGCCAGATGTTGAGCCACGTTTACAGGTACTGGAAGTCAATCAATTAGAGGATTTAGTGACGGTAGCTTTGACGGCACAAACCCTGGCAGAATTTGTTAGTAACGTGACTGAAAGTTCATGATAGAATTAGGCGCGATACGTCCTACTAGAACGATGTATAACTAAACCAAACTATGCCTCCACATTAGATACAATAACTCTATCTAAATAAACAATCCTTACTGGACACTCCATATCTTGATTGTACCATCGTGACTACCGCTGATCAAGGTTTTACCATCGGGACTAATCACCAAGGATGTTACAGCGTCTAAATACTTAGTTAGGGTATTAATTTCTTGCTGAGTAGTTAAGTTCCAAACTTTGACTGTTTTATCCTCACTGCCGCTAAACAGGGTTTTTCCATCAGGGCTGATTGCCATAGATAAAACAGAACCTTCATGTCCTGAGTTAGCCAATCAACCGCTAACTTTTCACTAATGGAGCGATTCCCCCGATTTTCTAGCCACTTTTCCAGATTCTCTCCCTCAATTTTCTCCATTACCAGACAATACACGGGTTCTTGACTGTCTTTAGGGTAAAAAGTGAAGGATTCCTCTGCTTTGGGAACTCCGGGATGATGCAGTCGAGTTAAGACTTGGGCTTCTCGCTGGAATTGTTCTACACGTTTAGGTTCATTTTTACTCAAAACTTTGATAACTTTGGGGATAGTGGTTCGATCGCTAACTTCATAGGTCTTAGCAAAACCGCCTTCGCCCAAGAGACTTATAACCCGATAACGTCCCTCCAATAGCAATTCAGACTGACAACTTTGGCAATAAAGCCGATGATCGGGATTATCTGGATTCTGACACTTGGGGTTAATACACAGGCTCATCGATTCAGCGAATATGGGTCATGTCGATAGTGTAGCGTCATCGATTCAGGAATTGACAGATAAATGCTGTCAAAATCCTGTTTGTCGAGGCTTGGCTTGGCTATCGTACTAGCGTGGCACACCTTATTTGATAGATTAGATTCGGCTTGTAGTAGGGAACTTTAGCCCTATATCTTGTTGGGTTTCCTGTCGTCAACCCAACCTAGAATCTATTCCACCATTTTAGCTGTGTCAATCCAGTAGATTTTTATATGAATCCGGCTGAGTAGCCAATGACGCTGACTATCCAGGAAACTGAGGGAGTGGTTGGCGATACGTCCTATTGGACACGCTTCGCGATCGCACTCCTGACACTTCCAGATAGGATAGATTAAAGCCCCCATACCGATTGCCATGAACACGATCACAAACTTACTCACCTAGGAACAGTTCTTATCGTCTTGTCCCTACCCTTCATCTACAGTAGTCCGGTGACAGTTACCCCGATTTCAAGGCGATGATCGCCAAGTTTGGTTTTGTTTCAATAATCCCGAGGTCGCTAAGCAGCAATTGGGTGGAGAGGATACTCAACCGAAAAAAGCGATAATCGCGATCAATGATTATGAGACGGTTTATTATCCCTCCGATGCATTTGATACTGCTACTTTAGTGCGGGTGATTACTCAAGAGTAATTGTCATTCGCCATTCGTCATTCGTCATTCGTCCTTGGTCATTTGTCAAGGGACTTATTGTTTTGATATTATGTCCTGCGGTGTCGTTCATCTATCATACCTGTAGTTATTGGTAAAAAAACTTACCTTTTTACCCTTCTACCCTGATGATTAGATAATATAAGATTCGGATTGACTAGGGAGGATGTCACCTTTATTTCTCGTGTAGGGGCGACCCGCTTGCACAAATCAACAACGGTGTCCACTCAATTTTATCGGGTCGCCCTTTACTCAACCCTCTGTTTCAGAACACTGATTTATGAATGAGGACGAGTGTTGTTGAACGTTTATCAGTGAGAAGCTAGTTTGAATGGCTAAACCCACACCTAAAAACGGGCGGGTTTAGTCGTATCTGAGTGATGTCAGAAACGATAATAGGAAACCCGCCCCGACACAAAAATATAAAACTATCTCATTCCCCAAATTTTAATCACATCATTCTGGCTACCACTGGCAATTGTCCGTCCATCTGGACTAATTGCTACCGCTAAAACGGCTTCTACATGATCACTAATCGTGTGCAGGGTTTCACCTGTCTGTAAATCCCAAATTTTTACGGTTTTATCGTTACTTCCACTAATAATTCGGCGTCCATCTCGGCTAATTACCACTGAAGTAACAGTTCCCGCATGACCCGTTAATGTGCGAATTTCCTCTCCTGTTCGCAAATCCCAGAGTTTAATCGTTTTGTCAATACTGCTACTCACCAATGTTTTCCCATTGGGACTAATCGCCACGGAGGTAACGCTACCGACATGACCGGTGAGTATTTTCCGATCACCAATCCAGATCGTACCATCAGCACAACCACAAACTAATCGTTTACCATCTGAACTGAGAGGGAATATACCCAGTCTGATGGTTCAGTTAGCGTGTGCAGTTCAGTACCGTTGTTAATATCCCAAACTTTAATCGTAGTATCCTGGCTACCGCTATAAATTCGTTGTCCGTCAGGACTAATGGTTACACAATATATTCGATCCGAATGACCTTCTAGGGTGTATAATTCCTCCCCATTTTTCAGGTTCCACACTTTCAATGTGCGATCAAAACTCCCACTCACCAAGGTTTGACCATCTGGACTAATGGCTACCCCATGCACCCAGTCAGAATGACCTCTAAAACAGGAGAGTTCCTCTCCATTGCTTAAATCCCAGACGCGCACAATTGTATCACCGCCACCACTGATTAAAGTCTTGCCATCGGGACTCATCGCTAGGGAGTAAACGGTTCCCTTAGGACCCGCTAACCAAAGACCGAGGATTTGTTCTTCGTGCATGAATTTATCCGATCGCGGCAAAAAATCTTGTCGATTCTCTGGTAATCTATAAACTTAACAGCAGGGGCGTATCGTGTCACACTCTCAACCATCGGCGATCGCACTAGGCAGCAATTTGGGTGATTCCCGTGCCATCCTAGAGGCGGCTATAGTCATGTTAGCGAAAACTCCCGGTATCACGGTCACGTCTCAATCTAGCTGGTATCGAACCGCCCCGATTGGTCCGCCGCAGCCAAATTATCTCAATGGTTGTGTGATTCTAGAGGTACAGCTAATCCCCCACGATTTATTACAAACCCTTCTCAGCATCGAAAAACAGTTTGGGCGAGAACGGCGGGAACGATGGGGACCGAGAACCCTAGACTTAGATATCTTATTATTCGATAATTTAATAATAGACACTCCTACCCTACAAATCCCCCACCCCCGGATGACTGAACGAGCCTTTGTCCTGGTTCCTTTAGCCGAAATTGCCCCCGACTGGATCGAACCAAAATCCGGATGTGCGATCGCAAAACTCGTACAAAGGGTAGACTGTTCTGGAGTTCACCCCGTATAGTTAGACATGCCTCAAGGTAAAGAACCCCCTCAACTACTCAGACAACGCTTTGTTTATCAGGGACGCAAATTTAACTTTGAAGTTAATCACCTGCGTCTTCCCAACCAAGCCAAAGGCGACTGGGAATGCGTGCGTCACCCCGGTGGGGCGCTAGCGGTTCCGGTTACCCCAGAGGGGAAACTGGTACTCGTGCGTCAATATCGGTTTACCGTACAACGGCGGTTATTAGAGTTTCCGGCGGGTACGGTGGAACCTTTAGAAGATCCCGAAACCACAATCCAACGGGAAATCCAAGAAGAAATCGGATATCGGGCGCACCGTTGGCAATCTTTGGGCAATTTTGCCTTGGCACCAGGCTATTCTGATGAATATATTTACGCATTTCTGGCGCAAGATTTAGAGAAACTGGAAACGCCGCCAGGATTGGATGCGGATGAAGATTTAGAAACGGTGTTGATGACACCCGAACAATTAGAAAAAGCGATTCATGGGGGAGATGCGGTTGATGCTAAATCGATTTGTAGCTTTTACCTAGCGCGTCCGTTTTTGCAGCAATAGTGGATTAATTGTTTTTGAACATATCCCGGAAATCGTAGGGGTACACAGACGTGCGCCCTATCCAATCTGTGTCCTACTGCTAATGGTTATGTTGAAAAATAGGGTTGTGTGGCAAACATTGTAGAGACGTTGCATGCAACGTCTCTACAACCTGAACGGAAAAGATATTATCTTAATTTGGTGCTTGATGATTGGGTTCGTAGTCAGGGCTTTAGCCCTATTTTGTTGGGTTTCCTAGCATTGATATAAATAAATGACGACTAGCGAAATTCATGGATTACGGCTAATCTAACACACTAGCCTTGAAAATTTGGTCAGCGTCTAACTCCAAGTCAGGAAACGTTGGTGACACCAAACAATCTCCCCCTCGAAACTGTCTCATCTCGTAAGTTTCTCCTTTTAAATCGCAGATAGTAATCGTCGGTTGTTTAGGAGAACCAATAAAAAACGTTCCGCCTAAGCCCAGATAATCAACAATCCAATATTCCTGAATCCCCAAGGCTTGATAATCATCCACTTTGCGGGCATAATCATTTTGCCAATTTGTACTCACCACCTCAACCACTAATTTGACTGAAGTTCCCAGTGTAATAATCGGTTCACGTTGCCATAATGGTTCATCGCGTAGGGCAAGTCTATCTAGTACAATCACATCCAGTTTAAAGGCTGAAGATTGACCTAAGGGTTTAATCAGACATCGCATCGGGATAAAGTAGGGTTGCTTAAGATGAACGATGGCTAGGTTCAACTGCATGTTAATAAAGCCCGTTACCTGTTCATGCGAACCTGTTGGTTCCATGTCAACTAATTCTCCATCAATTAGTTCATAGCGAGGATGATCTCCGTATTCAGCAACAAACTCGTCAAATGTTAGTGATTTTGGTAGGATTTGAATCATCTGAAACTACACTACCTGTAAGTCGTTTGCTTTATCCTAACACTGACCCACAAGCATTAAAACGCCTTAGGTTGAAACCCAAGACTAAAAGCTAAAGTCAGCTAAAGTCAGCTAAAGCTGACTAGATAATAGTTTTAGCCCATTTTAATGCACTTGCTTGATTGATTAACCCGGAGGGCGGGTTTTGAATAAACGTTATAATCGACAGCGAAACCAGAAAGGCTAAACCCGCCCCTACCCATTCAAAACTCATCATTCATGACTGATCTGATTCTCTTCTGGCATCGCCGTGATTTACGAATTTCTGATAATATTGGTCTGGCTGCGGCTTGTCAAAAAAGCCAGAAGGTGATAGGAGTCTTTTGTCTTGACCCAGATATCCTAGAACGGGATGATATCGCCCCAGCACGAATTACGTACATGATTGGCTGCTTACAGGAGTTACAACAACGCTACGCTGAAGCCGGAAGTCAATTATTAATCCTGCATCAAAACGCCAGTCAAGGAATACCTGCCCTAGCTGACGCCCTCAACGCCAAAGCGGTAGTCTGGAATCGGGATGTTGAACCCTATGCCAAAACGCGCGATCGCACGATACAAGATGCCCTAGAAGAAAAAGGGATTGCGGTTGAACAGTTCTGGGATCAACTCTTACACGCCCCTGGAGAAATTCGTACTAATTCCGGCAATCCTTACAAAGTTTATACTCCGTTCTGGAAAAACTGGAAAGATCATGCCAAAGCCGCCCCCGCTGAATCCTTAAAAAATGCTGAAGGATTGACTGAAACGGAACAGGATGTGGTAAAGAAAGTAGGCACAATTGAGTTACCTACGGCGAAAGAGTTAGGGTTTACCTGGGACAATCCCCTGGTGCTGGAACCGGGAGAGAAAGCCGCGAAAGAGAGACTAGAGGAATTTTGCGATCGCGCCATTGACGACTACCAACACCAACGCAATCTTCCCGCCATTGATGGTACATCCCGACTCAGCGCCGCCCTCAAATTTGGTGCGATCGGAATTCGCACGGTTTGGCAAGCCACGCAAACAGCGATAGAACGTAGCCGTAGCGATGAAACTCGTGATAGTATCCAAACCTGGCAACAGGAATTAGCTTGGCGAGAATTCTATCAACACGCCCTTTATTTCTTTCCTGAATTAGCCCAGGGACCCTATCGTGATACCTTTGAAAATTTCCCTTGGGACAATAATCAAACCCTGTTTCAAGCTTGGTGTGAAGGTAGAACAGGTTATCCGATTGTAGATGCTGCCATGCGCCAATTAAATGAAACGGGATGGATGCATAACCGTTGTCGAATGATCGTTGCCAGTTTCTTAACCAAAGACTTAATTATTAACTGGCAGTGGGGCGAAAACTATTTTATGCAAAAATTATATGACGGTGACTTAGCCGCTAATAATGGCGGCTGGCAATGGAGTGCATCCAGTGGTATGGACCCGAAACCATTGCGAATTTTTAATCCCGCGAGTCAGGCACAAAAATATGACCCGGATGGGGAGTATATTCGTCAATGGTTACCGGAGTTGAGTTCACTGGATACTAAAGACTTGGTGACGGGAAAAATTCCCTCAGATGAATGTTCGAGTTGTGGCTATCCTGAACCCATCGTGGATCACAAAAAGCGACAGCAAGAATTTAAACAGCGCTATCAACAGCAAAAAGGATAAGTTATTCGTCATTTGTCATTTGTCATTCGTCATTCGTCATTCGTCATTCGTCATTCGTCATTTGTCATTTGTCATTTGTAAAGTCGGGGCGGGTTTAGTTACATCTGGGTGTAACCAAAAAGATAGTAGTGAAACCCGCCCCTACACAATTTCCCCATCTCCCCCATCTTCCCCATCTCCCCCATCTTCCCCATCTCCCCCATCTTCCCCATCTTCCCCATTTTCCCCATCTTCCCCATCTTCCCCATCTCCACTCCCCTGCACCTGGAGCCCCTCCGCACTTCATCAGGGGACATCCCATGGCATAATGGAGAACATTTGCTCAACTCACACACTCAATAGGTACAGCGCAAGCCGATGTACCTCCTGCTTTATGGCAGTGTCTACTTTAACGTTCATTTCTTCGGGAGCGCGAGGCTAACGTGAAGATTTTGGTGGTTGGCAATGGGGGACGCGAACACGCCCTCGCCTGGAAACTGTTGCAATCTCAACGCATTAAACAAGTAATCTGTGTTCCTGGCAATGGGGGTACAGCGACAAATCCACAGTGTCAGAATCTGTCCTTACGAGTGGATGATTTTGCCGGAATTGCTCGGTTTGCTTTAGTTCATAATATTTCGTTAGTGGTTGTGGGTCCGGAACTCCCTCTAGCATTGGGGATTACGGACTACCTACGTCGTCAAAACTTGGTCGTGTTTGGTCCCACTCAAGCAGGTGCCCAAATTGAATCGAGTAAGGCTTGGGCAAAAACATTGATGCAGTCGGCTGGCGTTCCCACTCCTGGGTTTGCTATGTTTGCCGATAAGGATGAGGCGATCGCATACCTGAAACAGCAAGATGCCCCCATTGTCGTCAAGGCAGATGGTTTGGCAGCCGGAAAAGGGGTCACGGTAGCTCAAACCATTGAGGAAGCTGTGGCGGCGGTTGAGTTCTTGTTTAAGAATAAGTTTAAGGCTGTAGTCATCGAAGACTGTGTCGCGGGTCAAGAAGTGTCTGTCTTGGCACTAACCGATGGCATCACGATTCGTCCCTTATTACCCGCTCAAGATCATAAGCGGATTGGTGAAGGAGATACGGGTCCAAATACGGGAGGGATGGGCGCGTTTGCTCCCTCTCCCCTGGTGAATCCTAGCTTGATGGCACGGATTGAACAAGATATTCTCCAACCCACAGTTAAGGCGTTGCAAGAACGAGGAATTGACTATCGCGGGGTTCTCTACGCGGGATTAATGATTACGCCTCAAGGTGATCCCACGGTTCTAGAGTTTAATTGTCGCTTCGGTGACCCAGAAACTCAAGCCATTTTACCGTTGTTGGAAACGCCTCTGCACGAGTTACTTTTGGCTTGTACCGGGCGAAAATTGGCAGAATTGCCCCCAATTAGCTGGCATCCTGGGGCGGCGGCTTGTGTAGTGGCGGCGGCGCAAGGGTATCCAGAGGCGTATCAGAAGGGTCATGCTATTAGTGGGATTGAACAAGCCCAGGAACGGGGGGCTACGGTGTTTTGTGCCGGAACTCAGTTTAAGCAGGAACAGATGCTAACTGATGGCGGGCGCGTGTTAGCGGTGACAGCAACCGGGGAAACATTAGAGAGTGCGATCGCAGCCACCTATCGGGCGATAGACTGTATTGAGTTTGAGGGACTGTACTATCGTAAAGATATCGGTCATCGTGTCACTCAAACCTAATTTGTCATTTGTTAGGGAACAGGGAACAGGGAACAGGGAATAGGCAATAGGGAATAGGCAATAGGGAATAGGCAATAGGGAATAGGCAATAGGCAATAGGGAATAGGCAATAGGGAATAGGGTAATGGGCTATAGAAATTTTGTCTCCCATCTCCCTCATCTTCCCCAGCTTCCCCAGCTCCCTCATCTTCCCCTCACCCCATCCCCCTCTCCTTGCTCAACGCCTGAATTTTTGAGAGAATTAAGATAAATTAAGGTAATTCCGTTTAATGCTGATCGACTAATTTTACTGGCTTTGCTGAAAACCTTCCGAGAGATACTGGGACGATGGTGGTCGGAGTTTACTCTCCAGACCCGATTAATGGCGGCGGCGACCTTAGCCGTCTCCCTGATTATGAGTGGCTTGACCTTTTGGGCAGTCAACACGATTCAACAAGACGCCCGAGTGAACGACACTCGTTTTGGTCGGGATTTAGGTCTACTGCTGGCGGCGAATGTCGCCCCTCAGATTGCCGAAAACAATCTTACTGAAGTCGCTCGCTTTTCTCACCGTTTTTATAGCAGTACCTCTAGTGTGCGCTATATGATTTACGCGGATGAGGATGGCAGAATTTTCTTCGGCATCCCCTTTTCTGAATCGGAAGTCCACAATTCTCTCTCCATTCGACGCCGGATTCAGCTTCCCGAAGACTACGCCAAAAACTCCGACCTACCGATGGTTCGGCAGCATGTCACCCCAGATGGGGAAGTGACGGATGTTTTTGTCCCACTCACCCATGAAGGGAACTATCTTGGCGTTTTAGCCATTGGCATTAACCCCAATCCCACGGTTGTCGCCTCTTCAAATTTGACGCGGGATGTCACCATTGCTGTGTTTATCTCGATTTGGGTGATGGTGATTCTGGGTGCCGTATTTAATGCCTTGACAATTACTCAACCAATTAAAGAGTTGCTCACGGGTGTGAAAAATATTGCTGCAGGGAACTTCAAGCAGCGCATTGACTTACCCCTGGGTGGAGAACTGGGAGAACTGATTTCCAGCTTCAACGAAATGGCAGAACGCTTAGAGCGTTATGAAGAACAAAATATTGAGGAATTGACCGCAGAAAAAGCCAAACTGGAAACTTTGGTATCTACGATCGCAGATGGTGCTGTATTGCTCGATACCACATTGAACGTGATTTTGGTCAACCCAACCGCACGGCGTATTTTTGGCTGGGATGGTCATACCCTGGTTGGTGAAAACGTGCTGCATCATCTACCGACAGCCGTCACCCTAGAACTGACGCGACCCCTGTATCAAATTGCTGGCGGCGAAACGACGGCGGAACGGGAAGGAGAGGAGTTCCGTATTACCCTGACTGAACCCACACTGCGTACTGTTCGGATTCTGCTGACGCGGGTGTTTGACCAATACCGCGAGAGCATTAAAGGTATTGCCATGACGGTGCAGGATATTACCCGTGAGGTTGAACTGAATGAGGCAAAGAGTCAGTTTATTAGCAATGTTTCTCACGAACTGAGAACGCCGTTATTTAACATCAAATCATTCATCGAAACCCTACACGAATACGGCGAAGACCTGAGCGAGGTAGAACGGCAAGAATTTCTGGAAACGGCGAATCGAGAAACGGACCGTTTAACTCGTTTGGTTAATGATGTTTTAGATTTGTCCAGACTGGAGACATCTTGCCGCATTTATCACTTTGAACCCGTAGATATTGCTGGACCCGTGGAGCAAACCCTCCGCACCTACCAGCTTAATGCCCGGGATAAAGGGATTGAACTGGTACATGAAATTTCGCCTAAATTGCCTCCCGTGTTAGGGCATTATGACTTATTGCTGCAAGTCTTTGATAACTTAGTAGGCAACGCACTGAAATTCACCGAATCCGGTGGACGAGTAGCGATTCGTGCCTATCCCCTAGAACCCAATCCCAATCATCCGGATGAAATTCCCCAAGTTCGGGTGGAAATTTCTGATACAGGTATTGGGATTGATTGGGAGGATCAAGAAAACATTTTTGATCGCTTTTTCCGCGTTGAGAATCGAGTTCATACTCTGGAAGGAACAGGTTTAGGTCTTTCTATTGTCCGCAATATTGTTGAAAAACATCACAGCCGAGTTTATTTAGTTAGTGAAGTGGGGATTGGTACAACCTTCTGGTTTAATTTGGATGTGTGTACCGAAAAAGACCAATCAATTGAGCAGCCTTCAGAAGACCACTTACTGACAACAGAGACGGACGAGACAGCCGCGACGGTGACCTAATTTTGCACCGATTTCAATTGGCACAACGGGCGAAGAAACAGGACGATTCGGATGGGACAAGAATCGGATATTCCGCAACTCGCACAATTGTATAGCGTTTTTATTTGGGTCGTAAACACAGGAACAAATAGGCAATAGGCAATAGGCAATAGGGGAAAGATAGAATAAGTCCCGGCGATTAAAATCGCAGCTAGACAAACAAAGTCCGCCTACGCGGACTAATGATATCATGTCCGGTCAAACACCCCTAATAAAAACGCCTGAAACCCCTGTTATTGCAGCATTGCAATTATGGGCAATCGTAGGGACATGATATGAAATATTGAAAACCCGCGCAGGCGGGTTTGGTTTGTGTAGCTGCGGTTACCCTACGGGAAGCCGCTCCGCGTCTACAACCGCTCAGCATATATATAATTCAAAGCGTGACGGATCAGGAGTTAGAGAGTAAGGTAAACAGGATACTAACGGCAAGCAATCCCAGTAACCCGACTACGGCTGGGTGACGCTGACACCACAATTTTGCCGCTTGTAAGAGAGTACGACGCGGCATATAAATCGGCTCAGGTTCGAGCGGAGACTGGTCTTTATCCGTGTAAAGGGTACATTCCTTGGCATAAGGACGTTGAGGAAACGTACAAGTATCATCAACATGATAGAGACAGGTTTGACACAAATACTCCTGTTCCACGGCTCGGTGTAAGGTAATACCCGGATGACCGTAGGCTTTGAGAATCATGCCACAATGAGGACAAGTAATTTCTCGATTAGTGATAGATTGATGGCAACGGGGACAATTGGGCATCAGGTCTAACGGTGACATCCTCCCACACCAAATCGAAGATTATGGTGTGGGCTTCCAAACCTCACGAATTGGCATTCCTAGTTTTTCTCTTACGAGGTTTCGCCTCTGACCTAGATGAAGTTATCTCCATCCCCGGCAGACCGACTACATAGGCGTTTTCTATTCCGCAGAGTCCCTGCGTACTGATAAGTTTTAGACCACGCAACCTAATTACTTCTGATGCTGCATGATCTCTATCCGTTTCGTATCCACATTCATCACATTTATGAATCCGTTCGGAAAGCTCTTTCTTCCCTGTATGCGTGTTGCACTTAGGACAGGTTTGAGAGGTTCCATCTGGATTGACTCTCTGGAAGTAGACTTGATGCTTTTTGGCTACCCATTCGAGCAAGTTGAGAAACTGACCAAAAGCCGCATCGAGAGTATGCTTTCTCAGCATACCCCTGGACATCGCTTTCAAGTTCAAGTCCTCAACAAACACCATCCCGATACCTTCTTTGGTACACAGATGGTTAGCCAGTTTGAACTGCCAATCTTTCCGAACGCTGGTGATGTGGTTGTGGAATCTGGCAACCTTAATTCGAGCCTTTTCGCGGTTTGATGAACCCTTTTTCGTTCTGGCATACTTGCGTTGCAGCAATTCCAGCTCGCGGTACAAGGATGTCAGGAATCGGGGTCTAGCGATAAACTCTCTATCCGAAGTTGTCAGGAATTTCTCCAATCCCAAGTCGATACCAATGGCATTCCCGTGAGGTTGAGCTTCAGGTATCGAGTCGGGAGACTCTATCGTGACTACTACTTCCCATCTATCTGCTTTCCTCAATACCCGTGCTTGCTTGAGTACAAATCCTTCTGGGATAGGTCGGTGCAAGTTGATGGACATCTTCCCCACTTTAGGAAGGTTGATTTGCCATCCGGTAATTGGGTTGGTCTTGAATTGAGGGAACAGCATGGACTTCATTTGTCCAAACTTCTTGAAGCGTGGAAAGCCAAACCCCCTCTGTTGGAAATAATTCCAAGCGTCGTGCAATCTCCGAATCGTAGTTTGCAGAACTTGAGAAGGAGCTTCTCCGAGCAATGGGAATTCTTTCTTGGCCTTGGGAAGTGCGTTTTGCTGGTTGTAGTAGGTGGGAAATGGCTTGTCGGCTGGAATGATGTATTCTCGCGTCCTAGAACAATAGTCCAGACTACACTTACGCGAATTCACCCAATCCTTGATTTCCCGCAAAGCATAGTTGTATACCTTGCGAGAAATCTCCAACCAATGCAGCATTGTTTGCTCTTGGGTGGCGTCGGGATAAATTCGGTAGCAGTAGTTCATGATCAGAGTCATGCCACTAATTATAACACAGAATTAGTGGTCGATAAACCTATATCCTTTGCTGATTTTACGCCTGTTTGACCGGATAAAATCAGCTTGGGGGTGTCTGTATCCCGTCGCTAAAATGTCGGGCGCAACAACTACGTTGTTTTAAATCGCCCTTATTTATAGCGAGGGACTTATCCACCCCCAAACACCCAGTTAACTAATGGGGGTTTGGGGGAATTTTCTCACTTGATATTCACTCGCCTGAATCATCTGATACGCTTTGCCAAACTCCTGCTCGAACTGCTGTTGGGTTCCCTCCAACTGCTCTTGTGGAACAGCTTTCCACTGTTCACGGCTTGTCCAACGAATGATCAGGATGACTTCGGTGGGTGTTTCTGGCTCAATCCAGACTTCTTTGCTGATAAATCCCGGACAGCGAGCCAGCATCGATGTCCAGATTTCGGCATCTTTCTGAATAAAGGTTTCCCGAAGTTCGGGCGAGACTCTAATTTTAAGATACTCAATTACCATATAAGACGCTTGATCGGTTACTGTGCAAACGGTTGAATCATACCAATTTCAAGTCAAAGATAGTCGCTTTTCTGCCCCTGCTTCTCGCTTTAGGCGGGTAAATACGGCAGCAGTTGTGGGCAAGATAGCACAAAATGGAACTGGGGGTTGGAATCAACCTCCCTTCCCCTATCCTGGGGTTAGCACCGAGTTACAGGAACAGCGTATGGATAATAGAGATTGGCTGAAGCAGTTATTGATGGTTGGTGTAGGCACAACCTCAATGGTTGCAGACAAACTACGAGAAGTTAGTGATGAATGGGTAAAAGATGGAAAAATTAATCCAGAGCAAGCCCAAGGATTCGTTGATGATATGGTGCAGCAGATCAAATCGGAACAAGGTAACTTTGAAGTCAACATGGAACGACAGCTACGGCATCTGTTGCAGGAGTTAGGTGTGCCTCGGCAAACGGAAGTGGATGAATTGCGGGGGCGCATTGATAGGTTGGAACGTCAAGTGCGGGATCTAGAAAATAAGCTGTGGCGTTAATCAAACATTGAATAGGAGGATAGATTTTGAGAGATATTCTAATCAGCTTAGGTGTTATTGTTGCCTGTGGATTGTTGTTGGTCATGACTCAACTCAGCGGTGGGAGTGCAACCGCCGACGAACTCAACCCAACCCAACCTCAACCCCTAACCCAAGTTACCCAGGCTAAACCAATCCCTGAAAATCAATCAATTGCTATGAGTACGGATTCAACTGAGGAACAGAACACCGAGCAGGAGGTTGTAACCACACCATCGGGTTTGAAATATATCGAACTCAAAGAAGGTGAAGGCGCACAACCCCAAAAAGGTCAAACCGTTGTGGTTCACTATACCGGAACCCTAGAGGATGGCACCAAGTTTGATAGTTCCCGCGATCGCAACCGTCCCTTTTCCTTTAAACTCGGTGCAGGACGGGTGATCAAAGGCTGGGATGAAGGCGTTGCCACGATGAAAGTGGGCGGACGTCGTCGGCTGATCATTCCCCCGGAATTGGGGTATGGCTCCCGTGGTGCAGGTGGCGTGATTCCGCCTAACGCGACTCTAATTTTTGATGTGGAATTACTAAAAATTAGCTGACTTAAGCTTTTAGCTTCAGCTTTTAGCCTTGGGTTTAAACCCAAGGCGGCTGGTGAGACATAAGACGAATGACGAATGACGAATGACGAATGACGAATGACGAATGACAAAATAATCACTGATTGGGATTGGCAAGATTGCGGAAGCGAGTATACTGAGGGTCGAAAATCAACTTCACGACACCAATGGGACCATTGCGATGTTTGGTAATAATCACTTCTGTGATCCCTTGATCAGGCGTATCCGGATGGTAATACTCATCCCGGTACAACATAATCACTAAGTCCGCATCTTGCTCAATCGAACCCGACTCTCTCAAATCAGACATCATCGGTCGCTTATTCGTCCGCGCCTCTACCCCTCGACTAAGCTGAGATAAGGCAATCACAGGAGTATTCAGTTCGCGGGCTAACCCTTTGAGAGAACGGGTAATCCGAGACAGTTCTTGGACTCGATTTTCACTACCACTCCCTTCCATTAACTGCAAGTAATCGATCAATACCAATCCCAGCGTTCCCCCTTGTTCTGCCTGGAGACGCCGCAGATTTGATCGCATCTGCATAACGGTGGGGTTAGGCGTATCCTCGATATAAATGGGTAATTCTGATAACGTTCCCAGCGCATGGGAGAGGGGTTCCCATTGATTTTGAGTAATTCGCCCCGTTCGCAAATAGTTACTTTCAATGCCCGCCTCGCTGGATAAAAGCCGCTGGACTAATTGCGCCTTGGACATTTCTAAACTAAAAATTGCGACAGGAAATCTGTTAGCAATATTGCGAGCCATAGCCAACGCAAAGCTAGTTTTACCCATTGAGGGTCTTCCCGCCACAATAATTAAATCAGAACGCCCAAACCCACCCGTTATCGCATCCAAGTCATAGAAATTAGAGGGTATACCGGGTAAGGCAAGTCCTTCATGAAGCGTTTCGATTTCCTGAAAGGCTTGAATTAATGTCTCAGAGATTGGCACTAACCCTTGTTGTGGACGCACCTGGGTCAAATTGAAAATTTTCTGTTCCGCTTGCTCAAGAACAAAGTCCAACGCCATCGGTGTCTCGTAACCCAATTGAACAATCTCATTTCCCGATTGGATAAGTTGACGGCGCAGGTACTTATCCATCACCAACGCCGCGTAGCGGTCAATATTCACGGCTGACACCGTGCGTTCAATTAACTGCGCTATCTTGCTCTGACCCCCCACCTTGTCTAATAATTTATGGTCATACAACCAAGAGGTAACGCTCATGAAATCCGTTGGCTTACCTTCATGGTGCAGAATAAAGGCAGATCTATAGATTTCTTGGTGAGCGCTAACGTAAAAGGCTTCTGGAGATAATAAATCTACCACTCGACTCATTGCTTCAGGATCAAGCATGATCCCACCCAAAATAGACTCCTCCGCCTCGATGTTTTGAGGCGGTACAGAGCTAGGGATGATTGAAAGGTTAAAGTTTGAAGCCATCGCCAGAGATAGCGAGTACAACCAGAGGGTAGGGGAGCAGGGGAGCGGGGGAGCGGAGGGCTGTAAGGTTCATACTACTTGCAGGTAACTCTAATTTAATTTCCTCTTTCCTGGTTCCCCTGGAAGGGCGGGTTTAGTTAGGTTATCGGGACAGTGCCAAACTGTTATCGGTAAAACCCGCCCCTACATCCGGAGACGTAGCATGCTACGTCTCTACATCGGAGCAACGTGAATTTCTATAACCGCCGTAACTTCTGGATGCAGTTTGACTTGTGCTTTGTAGAAACCGAGCTTGCTGATATCGGGAAGCGTGATTCCCCGACGATCTACCTCTTGGTTTGTGGTTTCTTGAATGGCTTCTGCTACATCAGCTGCCGTAACCGTACCAAAGATTGCCTCTTGTTCACCGACTTGCTTGCGGATGGTAAAGCGACCTATGGTTTCTAATGCTGTCTTACGGGCTTCAGCTTGCTGCTTTTCTTCGAGTAAACGTTGTCGCTCTTGTTCTTTACGCCGCTCAACTTGCTTAAGAATACCAGCAGTGGCTAAGGTTCCAATCCCATGGGGAATTAAATAATTACGAGCATAGCCAGGAGCGACGTCCACCAGTTCGCCGGATTTGCCTAACTTCCTAACGTCTTGATTTAAAACTAACTGTACACGTTTTGCCATTGTCTTTTTTGGGTACGGGCTATTTAACTTAGATACTGATGCTCACTCAGAATTTCAATCATACGAAAATTTGCTATCCGAGTGCAACTCGTGGTGTAGAGACGTAGCATGCTACGTCTCTACTGGGTTAAAACTGATCCTTCATTCCCCGCAATCGGGCAAAGGTTTGCACGGGTTCTGTACTGTTGACCGCTTCTTGCAGTGTCGGTTGTTCCCAGCGCAAAAAGGGATTCGTCAGTTTTTCGACGCTCAGTAAGGAGGGGACTGTTGCCTCTTTTCGACGACGAGCCGCTTCAACGTCAGTATAGCGGCTTTGTAAGTCTGGGTTGTTGGGATCAACGGTTTGGGCAAATTTAAGATTCTTTAGGGTGTATTCATGGGCGCACCAGATACGGGTGTTGTCCGGTAACCTTCGTAGCTTACTCAAGGAATCAACCATTTGTTTGGGTGTCCCTTCAAAAAGCCTGCCACATCCTCCGGCAAATATGGTGTCACCACAAAATAATTCACCCACATCATCACTGGTGACAGGGGGAAAATAGTAGGCAATATGTCCGCTAGTATGACCGGGAACAAAAAAGACTTCAGCCGTGCGATCGCTAAACTGAACCTCGTCTCCCTCTTGTAAAAATACCTGTTGTCCCGGAATTCTGCCACGATCGTGGGTTCCGCCATAGACACAGACATCGGGATATCGCTGAATTAATTCTTGATTTCCACCCACATGATCCCAATGATGATGAGTGTTAAAAATTGTTACTAACTCGGCATCCAGTTTTTCCAGATGCTGTAATACAGGTTGAGCCTCGGCTGGATCAACCACAGCAGCAATGTTCTGTTCAGGTTCATGCAGCAAAAAGATATAGTTATCTGAAAGGACTGGTAGTCGATGGACTTGCATATTAAATCGTTCCTCCTCAAAAAAGTCTGCTATCAATCATTTTCCCTATTCGACAGATAAACTACCTCAATGGCAAATCGTGTCAATAGGCATTAGATTAGAATGGAAATACTCAAGAGCCTTTAACCTTCATCCTATCTCTACTGCCGCTCACTCAGCTTGAGATGACGAACCTCGGTTAACTAGGCTATCGTAGTCGAAAATCTAGGTCACCGCTAAAAAAGACTAACCGCCCATGGCAGTAACTATTCAACGCCCCTCTAGTCCCGCGATCGCCTCAATTGTTGATCGGATTCTCGATACAGGTCAATTGAGCCGTTGGGAGTATCTTCAGTTGGTGACTACGATGCTTTCTGACTATAAAGTTACCGAAGAGGAACGTAGTTATATCA
The DNA here is from genome assembly GCF_040221695.1 of Coleofasciculus sp. E2-BRE-01. Lineage (NCBI taxonomy): Bacteria > Bacillati > Cyanobacteriota > Cyanophyceae > Coleofasciculales > Coleofasciculaceae > Coleofasciculus > Coleofasciculus sp. E2-BRE-01. The sequence continues at coordinate 23,561 of NZ_JAVKEA010000035.1, forward strand.
ATCTGGTTTTGGATGAACGGCAAATGGGACGACTACAGTGGATCAGTTAAAAAAGACCAACGTGTTGAAACCCAAGCGAAAGATTTCATTAGTTGTCAGTGACTTATCGAGCAGTGGATCTGGCAGGTGGGGCGGTGCCGTGCGACCTTTTTTATTGTATAAAGCTCTCAAGAAACTCAATTATGAAGTCGAAGTTATAGGATTTGTTCCCCACGAGCAGAGTCTCGATATTCCGCATTCTGAAATTCCTATTATTACAATTCCCGCTTATAATTATCCAAAATTTATTATTTCAATTAATACTCTAATTAAGACTATTCAAGGCAATATTATTTATGCCAGCAAATTAAAACCAACAAGTTTTGGTGTTGCTCTTATTCAAAAATTTAAAACCCGATGCCCTGTTCTCTTAGATATAGACGATTGGGAGTTAAGTTGGTATGGAGGTGATGATTGGGCATACCGTCCTAGCATAAAACAATTCGCTAGAGACATTTTAAAACCCGAAGGCGCTCTTAGAAATCCGAATCATCCTGTTTATTTAAGGTTGACCGAAGGGTTAGTTTCCCAAGCTGATGTGATTACAACCCACACCCATTTCATGCAAGAACGGTTTGGTGGTGTATATCTACCTCAAGGCAAAGATACGACAGTATTCGATCCCAGTCACTATAATCCAGAAAGCAGTAGAAAACGATATGATCTGGCTAACTATCGAGTTCTCATGTTTCCAGGAGCGCCACGCCCTTATAAAGGTGTAGAAGATGTTTTAATCGCGCTGGATCAATTAAATGAGTCCGACTTAAGGCTTGTCATTGTTGGGGGGAGTCCTTATGATGATTATGATCATCAACTCATGGAAAAATGGGGACGTTGGATTATTAAGCTACCCAGATTACCTGTATCAGCAATGCCTGAAGTCGTTGCAGCGGCTCATATTGTAGTCGTTCCTCAGCGAGATACTCCAGCCGCTAAAGCCCAATTTCCGCTGAAACTAACTGATGCGATGGCAATGGGTAAACCAATTTTATCTACCCGCGTTGGCGACATTCCAGAAATTTTAGGAGACACGGGTTATCTGGTTGATGCCAGTTCTCCTGAACAAATTGCTGATAAAATTCGGTGGATATTTCAAAACTACCAAGAAGCAATTGAGCGAGGAAAACAAGCAAGAAAAAGGTGTATGGAGTGTTACAGTATAGATAAAATGGCAGATATACTATCTGAAGTGATTAGTCAATTATAGTTTTAAGTATTGATCCTACTAAAAAAATAAGACTTTATGGCTTCCAATTTATTATCAAAAGTTATTAGACGATATCCGATTCGAGTGGGGACAACGGTTCTCTTAGGATTATCGGGTGGATTATTTAACGGTATTGGTACAGCCCTAATCGCTCCGATCGTTTTAAATCTTTTAGGTATAGATTTAGATTTAAAAAGTGGTCCACCCATTCTCCAGGCGATTATGTCTCCCTTTAATAACCTGCCGGGAAATTATCGACTGGTAGCGATGGCGGGAGCTATTGTGGGACTAATTATTTTAAAAAATCTTTCTAATTATGCCAGTACATTAGCCTCCAGTTCGTTGAGACGCCGAATAACCTGTGATTTACGTGAAGCAGGAGTGAAATTATTACTAGACGTAGATATAGATTTTTACTCTCGCATGAAAGTCGGCGATCTAGTGAATCGCCTAGGTACAGAAATTGGTCGAGCCGCTGGAGAAGTCAGCACCATACTGAATATGATGGTGACGGTGACGAATGCCCTAGTATTTCTCGCCTTGCTACTGGCTCTTTCCTGGCAATTAACGTTAGCTTCAACAGTTTTAGTTGCTATTGTTGCATTAGTCAATCAATACTCAATTAGTCGTGCCAAAGCATTTGGTAAACAGCTATCAAGTCTGTCAAAAGCTTATTCGATTGCCGTGCTAGAAACGTTAAGCGGAATTCGACTCGTTAAATCTACCGGTAATGATGAGAGAGAGTATCAACGAATCCGGAAGCTAATCCGCGATCGCGAAAAGGCGGATTTTCAATCCCAGGCAAACAATGCAGCCATAGGACCTGTTGGTGAAGTGACTAGCATTGTCGGTTTGCTGGGGATTGTGTTTATGGGGCGAATATTTTTTGCTAGTCAGATAGAGGCTCTATCGGCGGTATTACTAAGTTTCCTCATCTTACTGCAACGGCTCTTACCGTTAATTTCCCAGTTAAATAAAGCCAGGGGTTCCTTAGCGAATAGTTCAGCCAGTGTGGAAGTAGCACATGACTTCTTGCGTTATGATAATAAGCCCTTTATGCAGCCGGGTTCTCAGCCTTATCATCCATTGAAAAAAGGAATTTATTTTGATCAGCTATCGTTTGCCTATCCGACTCAACCGAACAAGGTAGTGTTAAAAGAAGTTAATTTAGACTTACCTCGTGGGACAACATTAGCGTTAGTGGGAGCATCGGGTGCCGGTAAGTCAACGTTAGCAGATTTATTACCACGATTTTATGATCCCACAGAGGGGAGTATTACCCTAGATGGAATCGATTTACGGGAGTTTGATATCAAAAGTCTCCGTAATAATATGGGAATTGTTAGCCAAGATACGTTTTTGTTCAATACCTCGGTTCACGATAATATTGCCTATGCTCGACCAGATGCTTCCGAAAAAGATGTAATTGAAGCAGCACGACGGGCGAATGCCTTAGAATTTATCGAACAACTCCCTGGGGGGTTTAATACAATGATTGGCGATCGCGGGGTGCTATTATCAGGAGGACAGCGTCAGCGCCTTGCTATTGCTCGCGCTATTTTACAAAATCCGGATATCTTGATTCTGGACGAAGCTACGAGTGCATTAGATACGGTTTCTGAGCGTTTGGTGCAAGAAGCGCTGGAGGAATTGAGCCGCGATCGCACAACTCTGGTTATTGCTCACCGCCTTTCTACTGTGCAAAACGCCGATCAAATTGCGGTTTTAGAGAAAGGGTGTGTGATGGAAGTCGGAAAACACGAGGAACTTTTACGCAAAGGAGGATATTATGCACGGTTGTATCAGATGCAATTTGCTGAACATCCTCAAGGTACGCCCACTACAAATCCGGCTCTAATGAAAGCATCTCACGAAGTCCGAACCATGCTCAATTCCATGCTCGGTTCTATCCGGTTGTTAGCGGATGACTTAGTAGATACCCCAGAAGAAGAGAATGAATTACTAGAAGAATCTTATAGTTCAGCTATCAATATCCTCAATACTATTGAATTATTTGAGAATAGTGCTAAGCTTGCCCGAAAATAGGCATTCTTTTATTTTAACAAAATGTATAGATCATGAAAGATTATGAAAAAGTATTATATTTACTTTAGTAGAAAGTTATCTTTAGAACCGGGTACAGCCCATGAAATCCATGATGTTCTTTGTGCCAATGCAGCGGCAAATCTGGGCTACTCTACGGTTTTAATCTATCCTTATGAAAGTTCAAGTGATTCAAATTTACTTAATTTAATTTCGCCTTTCAATCCTAGACCTCCTAGTAAGGAATTTAAAGAATTTTATAATACTCAAGATAAGCTACAAGTGGCGCTTCTCCCTAAACCTTGGTTTATAGATAAAGGTGGGAAATTGACTAGCTTTAATACCCTACTATCCAAATACTATTTTCCGATACATATTCGCCCTCATACTCAAATCGTACACACACGGGATTGGAACTTTGTTAAAACAGCGGTAAAACAAGGAGTTCCCACGGTTTATGAACGTCACTACTATCAGGACAAACCCTTTGAACCAGAAATTGTTCACAATCCCTTCTTTCAAATTGCGATAACTCAGTCAGAAATTATCCGCGAAAGCTTGATTCAACATGGCATGCCTCCAGAGAAAGTGGTATGGCTCGATAACGGTTTTGATCCCTCCTTTCTAGTCAGACAACCTGAAGAAGCTGAAAGTTGGCGAAAAGAACTTTTGGCGAATGAACACCAACATCTTGCTGTTTATTCAGGAGCATTGCATCGTTTTAAAGGGATTGATGATTTAATTGATGCAGCTAAGGAGTTACCCCAAATACAATTTGCTCTGACAGGTGGAACAGAGTCACAAGTTAGTCATTACCAACAGATAATTGACCATAAAAATATTAATAATGTTAAACTATTAGGCTGGATTCTTCCACGAAGTAGATTGGTGAGTTTGTTGCAAGCTGCTGATGTTTTAGTTCATCCGCATTGTTCCGGCGATGCTGCCAATTTTACAAATCCAGTTAAGTTTTTTCAGTATATGGCTTCTGGCACTCCCATTGTAGTAACGGAAATCCCGCCCCTGATGAGATTTAAGGGATCTCCGATGATTGTAGCTTGGTGTCAACCTGATAATCCTACCTCACTTGCACAGTGTATTCAGCATGTTTTAAACACCTATCCAAGAAAAATAGAAGGCTATCCAGAAAGCATAGAATTTGCACGTCAGTTTTCTTGGGAAAATCGAATTGAGAAAATTATGAGCTATGTAGATGAGTCTATGCGTCCCAAAAATATAAATCAGCAGAATTAGTCCTAAATTATTGCCATAACTGTGACAGTAAAATTCCCTCTAATTCAATAGATTAAAAGTTAACTTACCCAAAGCCTAAAATTAGGAGGTTTTCTGAAATGAACTTTCGTAACAATGATAATTCTTTACTATGCTTTTTTGGACATCATAAATGTGGAACTCAGTGGATTCAGGGTATTCTACAGCAGCTTTGTCGTGAGCTAAATTTAAAATACAATTTTGCCTATGATTCCCGGATGTTTGATCATGACTTGAAATCTTTTATAGAGAAAGAGAAAACTGATTTTTTTTCCTATACAAATGCTAATCATGAAGATGTCAAAGATCTAAATAATTTTAAAGGATTTCATGTTATACGCGATCCGAGAGATATCGTTGTGTCGGGTTATTTCTCTCATCTCTATAGTCATCCTACTGATAAATCAAGTCGAATAAGAGAAGAAAGAGAAAAACTACAAAAGATTTCAAAAAATGAAGGCTTATTATTAGAGATGGAATTTAACAATAATGTATTCCAAGCTATGTATGAATGGAATTATGCTCTTGATAATGTCATGGAAATTAAAATGGAAGATTTAACTTCCAATTCGTACAGGACTTTTGTGGAGATTTTTCGATTTTTAGGATTAGTAAGTAAATCTCGTCCGACATTTAAGGAGAGATGGAGTCATCTACTGGCTATGAGTGCCTTACGAACTCAGGAATTGATTATTAAAGAACCCATTTTATACTTGCCTTTAACAACAGTTCCTTATGAAAGAATTCTTGGTATAATATATGAGAATGACTTTAAGAAAAAAACAGGGGGACGCAAGCCAGGTGAAGAAAATGTCCAAAGCCACTATCGTAAAGGAGTATCAGGAGATTGGAAAAACCACTTCAACGAAAAGCACATTGATGTCTTCAAACAAAAATATAATGAAGTTTTAATTAAACTAGGGTACGAGAAAGATGATAATTGGTAGTCTAGAGTCCCTAGGCTACAATAATACAAAGAAATATTGGATAATCAATCTAGACTAAAAAAATGAAGCTTTATTATTGTAAATATCCTGATGGAAGACAAAATTTTGGAGACCAACTCAATCTTTGGCTTTGGGAAAAACTCATTCCTGGGGTGCTTGATGAGGATGAGAGTATAGCATTTGTTGGCTTAGGTACTTTGATTAACGACGCTCTACCTAGACGTACACCAAGAGCTAAACAAAGAGTAATCTTTAGTACTGGAGCAGGTCAGGAAAAGGGAATGCCGGAGATAGATGAGTCTTATAAAATTTACTGCCTTCGCGGTCCTCTATCTGCCCAGGCAATTGGTTTGCCAACTGAATTAGCAGTAACAGATGGGGCGATTCTTTTAAGACGGCTCGTTAAGATAAACAACCGTAAGATACATAAATTTGCTTATATGCCTCACTATAATTTCGCTGGTGAAGCTTGGAAGTCAGTCTGCGAAGAACTTGGATTTGGCTATATCGATCCTAGCTGGTCAACGGACAAGGTTTTGTCATCTATTAACAATACTGAAATATTGCTCAGTGAAGCAATGCATGGCGCGATAGTTGCTGATGCACTCCGCGTCCCTTGGATTCCTATCGTTACGCACCCTACTATCCTAGCCTTGAAATGGCAAGATTGGTGCTTGTCTATCGGTGTGGAATACCAACCTGTACAAATGAAACGCCTACACCAACCTAGGAATACGGCTGGGGGATGGGCTAAAGTATCTGATAGCAAAAACGTAGATATTTTGAAGCCAGCGCGATTAGCTCGTGATTGGATAAGACAAAAATCGGCGGCATCACAACTTATTCGTATCGCCAAGAGTGTACGTCCAACTCTCAGCAGTGATACCCATATAGAAAACGTTACTGTTGAACTAGAGGAAAGACTTCAACAGTTTAGGAATGATGTGGAAGCTGGGTATTTCACCTCCTGTACAAGCTGATTGATCAGCAATTCTTTTTTGTCTGAGCCAGATAAACCTAACCTTAACCACAAAAACTCGAAGGTTTGCTACAGCTATAGAAAAATAAGGATATTCATTGACATGTCCCCAGTCAATCAGGGATGATAGTTAATTACGTGTATATTCCTGCTCGGATCAGGTCAAGATATACAAAAAGCGGCTCAAAGCCTTAGAGCAAAAGCGATTAATCGCTTCTCGACATGAGTTAAGATTATGGCAAAAGCTGTCATGGTGAGTACAACGGCAAGCTAGATATGACTCACGCTTGTGTACTTTTAGCCCTAACAGCCTAATCCGTTAGTCCCAACTCACCAATGAGCTAGCTACCTGTACGGCTACATTTAAGGACAATTCCATGAGTTACGCAATTATTGAGACAGGCGGAAAACAACTACGAGTTGAACCGGGTCGTTTTTACGACATTGAACTCCTCCCCGTTGAACCCGAAGAAAAAGTTACGATTGAACGGGTGTTGCTGGTTGAAAATGATGGTGATGTCACCATTGGTCAGCCTTGGGTTGATGGAGCAACCGTTGAAGGCACGGTAATGCGGCATTTTCGCGATCGCAAAATCCTGGTCTACAAGATGAAGCCGAAGAAGAAAACCCGCAAAAAGCGGGGACATCGCCAGGAAGTTACCCGTCTGATGGTTGATGCTATTAGTATGAATGGTTCAGTGTTAGCGGGTGCTAGCGCTGAATCCACAGAAACATCGACTCCGGCGACGCCTGTAGAGGTAATGCCAACTGAGGCTGAGGAGTCAGCCCCTGAAGCAACATCGGAAACTGCTTCAGAATAAAAATAGGAATCTACTCACACCATTAAAACAAGAGGAGACTATGGCTCACAAGAAAGGTACAGGTAGTACTCGTAACGGTCGTGACTCTAATGCCAAGCGGCTAGGAGTTAAACGCTTTGGCGGTCAAGTTGTCAAAGCCGGTAACATTTTAGTGCGTCAGCGGGGTACCAAATTTCATCCCGGCACCAATGTTGGTCGTGGCAAAGATGATACTCTATTTGCCCTGATTGATGGCACGGTGACGTTTGAGAGAAAGGGTAAATCTGGCAAGAAAGTGAGCATTTATCCAGTTGCGGCTGAAGCTGAACTGGCAACAGCTCAGGTTTAAATTTGTAGGTTGGGTCTCTTCCCCATCCGCGTCAACTTAAGGTGAAAAGCTCGGTTGAGCAAGGGTGTGGGGTGTCGGGTGTCGGGTGTCGGATGTCGGATGTCGGGTGTCGGATGTCGGATGTCGGGTGTCTGTTGGAGGCTAAAAAACCTAACACCTACCAC
>NZ_JAVKEA010000036.1:0-5175 GCF_040221695.1 Coleofasciculus sp. E2-BRE-01
ATCTGCATTTTTCTCGGTTTTTAGAGCAACTTGTAATTTTTCTTTTTGAGCGGGTTTCAAATAATTTTTGGCTGGCATATTTTTTTCGTTTTTCGGATTTCCTATTTTAATTATACCCTATTTAAATGCCGAACAGCTTAAGGCTTCCACGATTAAATCCGTCATTACTGGACGACGGGCTAAATCCAATAATTGCGGATTTTCCATTACCTTTTCAACTGTGGCAGGTTGAGCTTGAAATGACAACACCTGGCGGATTTGTTCATCCTCAAACTTTTCCAATTCCAGCACTTCAAACTGAGGCGTTTCCCCGGTCAAATTCGCAGTCGAGGCTTGTAATTCACCATTCAGTAACGCTCGTCCTTCTTTAGCTTCGGGAAAATGTTCGGTGCGACAGGTTAAAATAACTTTGCTTCCGGGTACGACCACCTTCGCCAATTCCCAGAAGTTGTTAATCATTTGCTGGCGATCAACCTTGGCTGCCATTTCGTCAAAGCCATCGAAGATGAGCAGCAATTTTCCCATGCGATTGAGTTGATCAAAAACTTTGCTATTCAGGCGAATATTATGCTGACTAAAAAAGAAACCCGCCAGAACATTCTCCACATCAACAGCTTTGGCATAGTCGCGCAGGGTAATCACTAAGGGTAAGCGAGGACGGGAAACGCCGCGTTTTTTTGCCTCCTGATACCGTTGCAATGCTATCCAGGCATAGTGGAAGGCAAACCAGGTTTTACCTGTACCAAATTCTCCCAAAATTGAAATATGTTCTTTCGTGGGGTCATCTAACCAGAGGTCAATATACCCGTCAATCCAGCCATCGCGTTCATCGTAACGACTCACGGCAATTTGACGCTGGGTAATTGGATCTATTTCGGCTTTGCTGCAAGCTAACGGCACATACTTTTGATCAATCTCACGCCGTTTTACCTCTGTTTCTAACCAGTCCAAATACTCCCGAAAATCTGCCGCTTCATCCAATAATTCATCAAAAGTATAACAAAATAAATCACGATTTTCCCGCGTTTCCACCGCATCACGGGCGGCGCGACTGATGCGGCGTGGGGTGACTAACCAGCCTTCATCGGTTCGTTGAGTATCCACTGATTCTCGCAAGGCGGTGACATCCCGAATTCCGGCTTCTCCCTCAATCCCCCTGACCAAAATCCGGTCATATCCGCGTCGGGCGGGAATGTTGACAATCCATTCAAAATGTGCATTACCCCAGATTTGATAGGGTTCAAAGTCATAACCCAGGGTTTCAAACCAGCCCTTCATCTGTTGGGCTAAACCAAACGCCGGACAGGGGATTTCGGTGGATGATTCCTGGGCTGATAATAGAGATTCTTGTGCCGCCAACCGCGCTATCTCGGTACGAATTCCGGTTAAGGTGGGGAGTCGATCCAACCGTTGATGCAGGGTTCTCATCGATTTGTGTAGGGAGTCGATTTTCTGGTTGGTGAGAACGTCTGCTGGAGTGCGCGATCGCTTGGCAACTTCAATGAATACGGTAGCAAAGGCGGCAAATTCGCGCTTGGGGTCAATTCTTAATTCTCGGATTTCATCCCCCAAGGCGTATCCGTCGAGAAAGGCTTCCCCTTGTTGCAGGAGAATGGAGGGGTTATTGCGATCGAAGGCTTGGCGAAAAGCTTGTTGAATCTCGTTTTGTCGGAATAGTTCGAGAATTGGCTGGGGTTTGCCGATGCCGTATTCGACAAAGGCGTATTGATAAATGCTGGTAAAGTCAGGATGGGGATGTTCGGGATCGAGATTAAACTTTTTCAGGAGTTTGATGACGGTTTCGTCCCGTTCCAGCTTATTTTTGAGTAGGGGGGCGGCTGGACGTGCGATCGCGCTGATTGCAGTGATGATTGGATCGAGGTTGATGGGGATCACGGCGGTGGATTTTTATGGGGTGGTGCGGGTTTAACTATTATTTTAAATAGGGTTAATGGTGGCTGTGTTCAGTTTATGGCGCTAAAGCGCAACTACAAGCGCAACTACGAACGACGAACGGCAGTATTTAGTACAAGCGGGTCGCCCCTACACTCAGACGTGAATTATGAGGGATAATGGCTGGAAAGCGTTGACTCATATCGATATTAGGGATAAGTAATGGCAGGCAAACTCAAAAAAGGATCATTAGTGCGCGTAAATCGCGAAACGTTGGATAATAGTGTGGAAGCTAAAGCCAGTGATACTCGCTTTCCTCCTTACCTGTTTGAAAGTGATGGGGAAGTGGTCGATACTCGGGGTGACTATGCCTTAGTCAAGTTTTATGTACCGACCCCGAATATTTGGTTTCGCCTCGACCAACTCGAAGTCACTGGGTAAAGTAGTAGCGTGACACGCCTAATTTGCTCCATTAGCCTGGTCAAAAATCCAGGCTTGCGCCCAAAAAAGCTGTAAAATTGCGCCATGTTAGCTGTGCCACGCCTGTAGTCTAGTCGCGATCGCAGAATCGATCTATAGCCATGGCATCTTCCTCGAATTTACCTATCGCTTGCAATGATCACCGCGTCACCGTCATTGGTGCGGGTCACGTCGGTAGCACGTTGGCGCACCGGATTGCCCAACGCAATTTGGCAAATGTGGTACTTTTAGACATTGTTCCCGGTATTCCCCAAGGCATTGCCCTGGATTTAATGCAGGCACAGGGAATGGATTGTCACAATCGCGAGATTATTGGCACCAATGACTATATGGATACCACCGGGTCTGATGTGGTGATCATCACGGCGGGTTTACCCCGTAAACCGGGGATGAGTCGAGATGATTTACTCAAAATTAATGCCAAGATTGCGGTGGAGGTGGCGGAAAAAGCGATCGCGCGATCGCCCGATGCCTTGTACATTATTGTCACTAATCCCCTGGATGTGATGACCTATTTGGTCTGGCAAACATTAGGATTACCCGTGTCACGGGTGATGGGAATGGCGGGAATGCTGGATTCTGCCCGTTTCCAAACCTTTATTGCGATGGAATTAGGGGTATCGATTGCGGATGTCAGTGGGTTAGTCTTAGGGGGTCATGGCGATTTAATGGTACCCTTACCCCGCTACTCCACAGTGCGAGGGATTCCGATTACTGAACTGATGGATGAGGAAACAGTTGATCGCTTGGTAAATCGGACTCGTCATGGTGGCGCAGAAATTGTGAATCTGATGAAAACTGGCGGGGCGTATTCCGCGCCTGCATCCTCGACTTGCGCGATGGTGGAAGCCATTTTACATAATCAGTCGCGACTTTTACCCGTGTCATCCTATCTAGATGGGGAGTATGGTTTAAAGGATATTTTCATTGGTGTCCCCACGCGGTTAGGATGTCGAGGTGTCGAAAAAGTTGTGGAAATTAACCTCACCGATACCGAACGCGCCGCTCTGCATACGTCAGCAGAATCGGTTCGTAAAAATATTAAGCGGGCGCAGGAAATGTTGGGTTGATTGTCATTTGTCATTCGTCATTTGTCCTTTGTCATTTGTCCTTTGTTGGGGGTGACTGATTACTCCTGATATGGATAATAGGGATAATTGTGGCAAAGGATAATGGATGATTATGGCATACGCGATCGCGAAGTCCCAGGAGTCTCAAGTTGAGTCTCCCGTTTTCTCTGTCGAAGACTATTTGCTGAATCCCCCTGACCATACAGAATGGGTAGATGGTCAATTGGTGGAGAAGCAAGGGATGACAGCCAAACATGGTCGAATTCAAGCACGATTAGCTCGATATTAGCGGTAGTAGCTGAGGCACAAGTAATTGTGACAAGCAACCTCAAGGATTTCCCTGAACAGGTGTTGAATCCTTATGAAATTGAGGCACTTTCGCCGGATGAGTTCCTGATATATCTGTTTGATGAAGCTCCAGAGACAATGATGGAAATTGTCACGCAACAAGCGGCGGAGCTTAGGAATCCACCAAGAACAGTGACCGAAGTTTTGGATGAACTTGTTCTTCACGCACCACAGTTTTCAGCTATAGTTCGCTCTCAATTGAATTCTGTGGAGTAGTGAGATGAAGCAGCAATTCAATAAGCAATTAAACTGGCTACTTCACCGCCTGTATTGGTTTCCAACTATCCAGGGATTCTCGAATAGAGGTCAATTCACTGAGATACTCATTCAGTGCTGTGGCAGGCTTCCCATGCCCCAAAAGTAGATTGGCGTCAACAAAGTAATCCGTTGAAGAAATAAGCAAAACGGTAGAGATCAAGTTTGGGAATCTGACTCATCTATTAACGTCTCAATCAACAAATCCATTTGCTGTTGTCGCTGTTGCAGAAAGGCTTCACATTGACGCAAATACTCTACCGCTGAGGCAAATTGGTCAAATACCTCGGCTAATTCCAGTTCCCCTCGCTCGATTTGCTCAATAATCGTTTCAACCTGAGCCACTGTCGCCTCATAGTTCCAAGACGGCGGGAGGGAGGGTTCAGCCTGGTGGGTACGAGAGGATGCGATCGGATCAACCATGAGAATCTAGAGTGTCGGTCTCATAATACACTTAAGGATAGCCTGGAATCCGGCATCAAACGTTAAAATAATCCCGGTCAATATTTTTTCCCGAACCGGGAAAGTTAACCTGGAAAGCCGCTAAGAGGTACAATGCCCAAGACTTACACCGTCGAAATCAATCACCAAGGTACAACCCACACGATAGAAGTCCCAGAGGACAAAAAGATTCTTCAGGCTGCGGAGGAACAAGGGATAGATTTACCCAATGCCTGCAATGCTGGCGTTTGTACAACCTGTGCCGCTAAAATCATTGAGGGTTCTGTGGATCAAAGCGAAGGGATGGGACTTGGACCCGAATTGCAAGAGGAAGGGTATGTCTTGCTTTGTATCGCCTTACCACGTTCTAACCTGAAAGTTGAATCCGGTAAGGAAGACGAGGTTTACGATCGCCAATTTGGTCAACCGTCTTGAGCCAGCATGGTGTTGGGGCGTTGGGTTGAGCGAAGTCGAAACCCAACCTACTTGTGTTGACATGCACCCAGCATTTGTACCCCTTGACAATTGATCATTTATTGTAATTTACCCGTTCCGAAAAACCTATACAGAACTATGCATATCTATGCATATCTCTACATAGTCGGAACGTGCAGACCAAGACTCACCGCAGTCTACGTTAGACGGGTCATGACACCTTGATGTGAACGCCAGCATCATGCTCTATCGG
>NZ_JAVKEA010000037.1:0-6098 GCF_040221695.1 Coleofasciculus sp. E2-BRE-01
CCGCTCACAAAGAGCATAGTTATAGACCCTACGACATTGTTCTAACCACTCAGCAAAAGTGGCTATTTGGGCGGAAGTTGGCTTTAATTTAAACTCGTAAATCAGATTAAACACTTGCTCGACCTTTTGCAATGTTACTGAATTGTTGGCTGAGTGTTATCCGGATTATTTGACTGGCGAATAAATTCGCTACCTAGACGGTTTGCTCGGTTTCATCTCCTGGCTATAGAGCGCAGGAGCCTTCACCATCGCTTCTATCGGTAAAATCTACTTCACAAGTTTAGCTGTGTTACGCCACTACTGGCTCTGCACGCAGTCGTTAGAGGAGGGCGGGGGATCTGGGAAGGGTAAAATCGGTAAGCGATCGCCCCGAAAGACTTCCTCGCTGGCTTCCCCTACCTGTTGCAGCCATGAGCCAATCGTGTTTAGGGAAATCACCCCTACAATCATTGGACCTGTCGCTAAACTTAATAAGAGGTCTGCTGAATGTTTAGCGGACTCCGGTAAGGGGTTGACTGCTACCTGTGGATCTGGGTTCACTGATGCCATAACTAAAATTCAACCTCGCACGAACAACAGTTAATCGTTGACAAAGACCAAGACCGATCCCAATTTGATACTAGACTATAGTTGCTCCCAATTTCCCAGCTCCCAGACGCGCCATGGCACGTCTCTACCCCCTCTGCCCCTAACTCCCCCGTTTTTTGCGCTCATGTGCAATCATGAGAGAAAAAATCAGCCGCCGTCATCAGTTCAGGTAACAAATTTGTAATGTTGGATGTCGAAGAGCGCAACTACAACAATCATCCGTCCTCTTTGGCTCAATGGGTATACGATGCCATCGGTCAACCGGGGGTGTGCCTGAGAGTCCGGTTACGAGGGAATAATTTACATATTCTTTGTGAAAGCCGTGAACGTATTCCCGCTCAAACAGTCGTCAATCGCTTACTCCAAGCTCTTAAAGCTCAGCCAGAAACGACGAGCTTTCCGCTCGATCTGGAAACCCCGATCTACCAAATTATTATCTACGGGCGTCAAGTTTCCCAATCACGTCCGGAATGGGTCAAGGAAATTCGCCTCAACACCGATACCCATGACACTGAATCTCGTCCTGAGTCCTCGTGGGAAACAACACCCGCTCAGTCAGCGTTTGTCATCTCCCATGAAAGTCTCGCCCGTTCGGGTTCCCCAGACGCGATCGCTCGGTATCTCAGTGCTAATCTGAGTCATTTGGGTGTGAGTGTCAATGTCCAGATTCAGGACTTGCCAACGAAGGACAATCGAGAACAGTCCCTCGTCAAGCAAAAACCCAAAATTTCCCAGTCCTCACAACCTTATCATCGGCGGCTGTGGGTGATCTGTACGTCGAACTATAGCCCAGATGTAGCACTACTGTCTGAACCTATTGTGCAGCAGTTACGCTCGCTGGAACTAACTGAGTTTAAAGACGCCGCCATCTGCGCTCAAGTGCGCGGAGAAGCCAAACCAGAATGGATGGTGCGGGTGGATTTGACGCCCTCTGACGTGATGCTTAAGGATTGGGCGCGTTGGGGAGATGTGCAAGCGATCGCCACACTATCGAATCAAATGCTAGCGCGAGTGGGGATGACGGTGCGGGCTGTCTTGAAAGAAACTACCCTGCATCTGTTTTGCAGTGCCTTGGATCTGGGCAAAACCCCAGTTCCTGACCAAACCACTGCCATGAATGCGATCGCGCCTCTCATCAAATCATTAAAGCCCCAAGGGATTAAAGCGGCAACCATTTATGGCGTTGAATCGGATTACTTTTCCCTCGAACCTGAACCGGAAAAACCCGTCTGGGTGGATTGGGTAACCTTACCCGCGAGTGAAAAACCCCAACTCGCCCCTTCTAGCTATACATTGGGGCAACAGGGCAATCTAAATGCCCTCACCTTTTTGCTACAACGGTTGCTCAATCCAGATTTGGATCAGCGACTAGCCACGGGTGGGATTCAGCTCAAAGTGCGTCGTCAACACGACTTGCTGCACATTATGAGCGAAGCACCGCTGTGTCCCTCTAAAGCGCAAGTGAGCCTACCCATTGTACGGCTGCTGCGTCAGCTTGCCATCCCCAATATCGCTGGAGCCCGGATTTACGGACGTTCTGCTGGCTCAACCTCTCCCGCCTGGAATTATGGGGTAGATTTTAGCGAACGCCGACGGTTGACCTCAGAATCCACTCCCGAATTTGTTACCTCTAATACAGACATTAGCGAGTTAGTTGTTCCCACCGAACAATCGGTATCGCATCAGCATAAACCAGACACAACGCTCAAAGATGATTTACAGCGTAGGTCAAAAACCGCCGTTGGCACAATTGGACGCTGGTTGTGTTCGACCCAGCTTTTTGTCCCCACCCCAGACAATCAACGTGTCACCGTCGATACCCAACGCACCAGTTCTGAATCGTCGCAAGCGGTAAAAGTGTCATTGGTGTGGGGGCTTATGGGCTTATTGCTGATGTTTCTGATTGACCGACCCGTTGGTCGCATCCTGCAACCCCAAGGCAGTTTACCCAGGCGAGATGCGGTATCAGCAGCAGAGGAGTCACCGATTCCGGTAGATTTGACTGAACTTTCGTTACAACAGGATAATCAGGATGCCGAAGACTTCAACGCCTCTGGGTTTACCCGCGAAGGAGACAAAAGCATTATCATTGATGATTCCTTACCCTCGGAGCGAGGAGATGCCACTCAAGCGGCGATGTTAGCCCTCGCCCGTTCCTCGAATCCCCCGTTTAATAACCAACTGCTCGATCAAAAGTTAGCCCTTTACCAAGAGCGCCTGCAACAAGGCAATCGCCCTGATGTGTTAATCATGGGCAGTTCCCGAGCCATGCGTGGCATTGATCCGGTGGCATTAGAAGAGGCATTAGCAGTTGAGGGGTATTCAGGCATTGATGTGTTTAATTTCGGCATTAATGGTGCCACGGCTCAGATTGTAGACTTAATGACGCGCCGAATTCTCACCCCGGATCAATTGCCGAAATTAATTATCGTGGCAGATGGCGCTCGCGCCTTTAATAGTGGTCGAGTGGATGCTACCTTTGAGGCGATCGCAGATTCAGAAGGCTACCGTGAGCTTAATGCTGGCACATTTCCCAATACCCCCGGTCAGTCATCAACTCAAGCCAACCAAACCTCCCAGCCGTTGGCAGCATTGAGGAGAGGTTATCAATCCATTGACGAGGGAACGAATCAACTTTTGGCAGGACTATCCTCAACCTATCCCCAACGGGATCAACTCAAATCCCTATTGAGAGCTCAGTTTGTCTCCTTGGTGAAAACCTTGCCCAATGTCTCCAGTTCGGCTGAACCCGAGCAAGGCTTAGACCAGGATATGTCCATTGATATGGATGGTTTCCTGCCCTTATCCATTCGCTTTGACCCAGAAACGTACTATCAGAACCATCCCAGAGTGGCGGGGGCGTATGATGGCGATTATCAATCCTTCCAGCTTCGGGGTAAGCAAGATCAGGCATTTGATGCCCTGTTAACATTTGCTCAGGAACATGACATTACTGTGGTTTTTGTGAATCTACCCTTGACCAACGATTACTTAGATCCCGTCCGTCTTAAGTACGAACAGCAATTTAAGCAATACATGCACGCGAATGCTGTCGAACGGGAACTCATTTTTCGGGATTTAAGTGGATTATTACTCGGCAAACCCGATCATTTTTCTGACCCCAGTCATCTGAATCGCTTTGGAGCTTATGAAGTTTCTAATCAGTTGGCGAAAGACCCGATGATTCCCTGGGCGTTATTAGTTGGGGATTAGTTATTGGTCATTGGTCATTGGTCATTGGTCATTGGTCATTGGTCAGGGAACAGGTAACAGGGAACAGGTAACAGGTAACAGGTAACAGGTAAGGTAGAGTTTTGAGTTAACTTCCTCATCTCCCCCAGCTCCCCCAGCTTCCCCAGCTCCCCCAGCTCCCCCAGCTCCTCCAGCTCCCCCAGCTTCCCCAGCTCCCCCAGCTTCCCCAGCTCCCCCAGCTCCCTCAGCTCCCCCAGCTCCCCCAGCTCCCCCAGCTTCCCCAACTCCCCCAGCTTCCCCAACTCCCCCAGCTCCCCCAGCTCCCCCAGCTCCCTCTGCTCCCTCTGCTCCCCCAGCTCCCCCAGCTCCCTCTGCTCCCTATTCCCCATTTCCTAAAAAAATGGCATTTATCTCCATCACTTACGGGTTGTTTCTGCTAGGTGTCCTGTTTATTTACTGGAGCCAGCGTTCTTCATCGTGGCGATTATGGGTACTGCTAATTGCCAGTTTGCTTTTTTATAGCAGCTTACAAATTCAATACATTCCGCTGCTCTTGTTTGTAGTTTGGCTGAATTTTTACTTGGGGCAGAAAATTGCGGTCAATACATCCCCTGGGTCGCATCTCAACAATAACCATCTCTCCAATGAAGAGTGGTTAATGGCACAAGAACTTTGGAATCAGCAACGTTTGAGACTTTTGTGGCTAGGGATTGGATTAAATATTCTCTGTTTGGTCAGCTTCAAGTATGTCCCATTTATCCTGACGAATATCTCCGCCCCCTTGAATTTACCCGTGGCGCGAGAGGGGGCAAGCTGGATTAGCGATCGCTTAATTGCTCCCTTGGGACTTTCGTTTTTTGTTTTTGAATGTATTGCCTATCTAATTGATGTATATCGAGGCGCACCCGCGACGCGCCAGGGCTTACAATTTGCGACCTACAAATTGTTTTTCCCGAAACTCATTTCAGGACCTATTACTCGTTACCATCAGTTTGCTAGCGAGTTTAAAGATATCCAATTTCCCAGTTTTGATCGTCTGAGTGAAGGATTATGGTTGATTGCTAGTGGTGCGGTGAAAAAGGCTCTTTTGGCGGATCGCATCGGAATTTTTGTTGATCTGTGTTTTGGCAACTTAGAACGGGCAGGTAGTGGCGATTTGTGGCTGGCTATTTTTGCCTACGGATTACAACTGTATCTGGATTTTAGCGGCTATGTCGATATTGCCCGGGGGAGTGCTATCCTCATGGGATTTAACCTGCCCGAAAACTTTAATTTTCCTTACTTTAGTACCAGCATTGCCGATTTCTGGCGACGCTGGCATATTACGTTAGGGGATTGGATTCGCAACTATCTCTATTTTCCCTTAGGTGGGTCACGCAAAGGATTAGGTCGAACCTGTCTCAACTTGTTTGTGGTCATGCTGATTATTGGCATTTGGCATGGTGCGGCTTGGGGATTTGTCGTGTGGGGAGGATTGCACGGTTTGGCTTTAGTGGTGCATCGCTTAACCCAAACGCTATCAGAGCGCTTTGTTTGGTTAAAAGGATGGTGGCAAACGGGATTCGGGGTGCTAGTGGCGTGGGCAATTACGCAATGGATGGTGTTCATGTCTTGGATTTTCTTCCGGCTACCTAATCTCAAACAAGCTGGCTTTGTGATTCAGAACCTCTGGGGTCAACCCGCCGATGTGCAGTTTGCCGAAAATGTTTATTTGACAGCCTTTGGCTTAGAACGCTTCGAGTTTACACTGCTGTTAGTCATCGTTGCCCTGTTCATGGCGGGTGTTTATGGGATTCATCGGGGTCTGAAGTTACAACTCAACTGGCCCCTGAAGTTGCTATTGGTGCCGCTGTGCCTTTACGCAGTGTGGTTGTTAGCGCCTGAAGGCGGTTTACCTTATATCTACTTTGATTTCTAATTAATAAGTATAACTTATGTAAAATATTCAATTAATTAATAAAACCAGTGGAAGATTCAAATGAATATGAATACCATTAAAGATGAGGCAAAAATTTTGCCTTGCTTCAATCAAATCATGAAGTAATAGCACTAATCGAATTATGACTACCACAGTACAACGTCGCGAAAGCGCGTCTTTGTGGGAACGGTTCTGTAGCTGGGTGACTTCCACCGAAAACCGCCTATATATCGGCTGGTTTGGTGTACTGATGATCCCCACTCTCTTAACCGCCACCACCTGCTTCATCATCGCCTTCATCGCCGCTCCCCCCGTGGACATCGATGGAATCCGCGAGCCTGTTGCTGGAAGCTTACTGTACGGTAACAACATCATCTCTGGTGCTGTTGTTCCTTCCTCC
>NZ_JAVKEA010000038.1:0-4469 GCF_040221695.1 Coleofasciculus sp. E2-BRE-01
GAATGGTGGTAGGTGTGAGGTTTTTTCGCCTCCAACAGACAATTCCATCCTGACACCCGACACCCGACACCCGACACCCGACACCCGACACCCGACACCCTTGCTCAACCGAGCTTTCACCTTAAGTTGACACCAATGACCGACGTGCGTCCCAGTATGCAAGGCTTGCGCCCCAGTATGGTTCCCGGTTACGGCGTCATGGTTCCAGGGTATAGCAACCGCCAAGGCGGTTAGACAGATCATTGATGTAGAGACGCGCCATGGCGCGTCTCTACCCATGGAAATCGGGAATATCCCTATATCTGGAAAAGGATGATTATAATAAGTTGAAAGCGAGGAAAACTTCAAACCCAAGTTAGCTGCTTGGCATTTAAACCTTAATATCAATAATGGCACAATCCTTGTCGTGCGAGCATCTTGCTCGCTACTAATACCCAATTTAAATGCATTACAGCTTAGCTGCTTGGGGACAGCGAGAAGGAACAATTAAGAACAACGGGTGCATCGCTATTAGATGTTTATAGTCTGATGGTTTAGAGACATTCACGGCGTTAACGTAGACAAGTTCAGGCTTATCAGGAGTGCCATATTGTATTGGGTTGAAGCAGAAATGCCTCAATTGCTTCATTCTCCAGTTCTATCGCTACATACGGCTGCTAATGAATCAATCAATTTATGTTATGGCTCTGATGAGTTTAACTACGATGAGTATGCGGTTTTGTCTGGTCAGTGGGTTAGTGATTAAGCTGGGCGTTGGTATCTGGTTTAACCCAGTGTCGGCTCAGATTATCCCGGATGCTACCTTGGGGAGTGAAGGGTCTCGCTTTATCGAAGGTGTAGATATTGATCGCATTGAGGGTGGAGCAGCGCGAGGGGTCAATTTGTTCCACAGCTTTACTGAGTTTAATGTATAGCGACCGCCAAGGCGGTTGCTATATTGCACGGGGAGGACAAAGGATGCGAGAGCTTTTGTTTCATGGGAGAAGGGGAACCATTACTGTTCAATATACTATGATAAGTCTCTAAACTACTTCCTCTTAAATACCTCTTGCTCCCCTCTCCCCGGAGTGGGAGAGGGGCTGGGGGTGAGGGGTTTTAGTTAACATCAATATCACGAATACCCTTGGCGTCTTTTGACGATTCAATCAGTGATATAGCGCTTTCTTTTTCTTTTAATTTATCCAACGCTACACCCCAGGTTTACCAGGTTAATTGGCAATCCGGTTTAAATTAAATCGTTTTCTCATAAGATGCGATCGCACGTTTTCTATTCATGCGCCGTTTGAGTAAAGGGCGACCCGATCCAATTGAGTGGATGGGTGGCGTTCATTGATGCAGGCGAATCGCCCCTACAGCATCGTCGGCTTGTGTTTGTTCAATCCTGTTTAAATAGTTGCCGAATGTAGGCTGAAATCCCCTCCAAATAAAAAATATATTTTGCCATCTCCCTCATCTCCCCCTCACCTCACCACTGATTCAGCAACCCCTATTGATGTCGGATCATGTCATAGATTTTCACATACTTAGATGCCGAAGCACTCCACGAATAATCATACGCCATACCTTGAATCGCCAGTTTCCGGAACTCTTCTGGATAGTCATACCACAATCCCAACGCTCGATCCATCGTAGATTCCAGCGCATAATAATCGGTATGATTAAATACATAGCCATTGCGTTTTTCCATGGGGTGATTCGGGTGGTGATCGCGGTCAAATACAGTATTGACCAGTCCCCCTACACTCCGCACAATTGGCACGGTTCCATACTTTAACCCAATGATCTGAGTCAGTCCGCAGGGTTCGTAATTACTCGGAACCAGCATAAAATCGGCTCCAGCATAAATCAAATGAGATAACTCTTCATTAAAGCCCAGTTCCAAGTGAACATCAGGATTATCATTTAAGTAGTATTTTTCGTGCCAGAACCAGGAATTAATTGCCGCCGCTGTTGCTGACCCTAATAAAACGAATTGAGCGCCCTTATGCAGGGAGTAATAGATGGCATGATGAACCAGATGCACGCCTTTTTGATCATCTAAACGACCAATAAACGCCACAATTGGTTTATCAACATCCTGAATTAAAAGCTGTTCCCGCAACGCTTTTTTATTTTTCGCTTTGTCTTCAAAACTATCCGGGGCGTAGTGACAGGGAATATAGCGGTCTTGTTCCGGATTCCAAAAATCATCATTAATGCCGTTGAGAATTCCGGTAAACTTATCCTGATGTAAATGTAATGTATGACCTAACCCACATCCGATGGGCGTGAACCGAGCTTCCCAGGCATGATGAGGCGAAACCGTCGTTATCGCATTGGCGTAAACAATACCGCCTTTCATAAAGTTTAAGGCAAAGGGATTAAAATTATCTTTCAGGCGATCATCCTGAAAATAATAGCCTTCTCGATTCAACCCCGTTGCCCACAGGATTTCACTTCCCCCCATTCCTTGGTGTTTAAAGTTGTGGATGGTGTAGCATACCCGTTGACTTTCCATGCCATGATATTTGTAGATCTCAAACAGCATGACTGGAAGTAAACCCGTCTGCCAATCGTGACAGTGGATTACATCAGGACGCTTATTACTCTGAAGCAGAAACTCTAAAGTGGCTTTACAGAAGAAAGCAAACCGCACGTTATCATCATCACAACCGTAGTAGCAGCCACGACTGAAGAAATTATCCTGGGAATGGGGTTCAATAAAGAAACAGACTCGTCCATGCACCCAACCACAATAGACAGAACAGTGAATCGCCGCACCGTACCAGGGTACCCATAGATTAATATAGGCATCATGGAGTCCCCAGATGTGGTCATAGCGCATATTGTCGTATTTGGGCAGAATCAGTTCGATGCAATGCCCCTGAATCTCTAACTCCCGACTCAAACCATAGACTACATCCCCTAAGCCGCCGGCTTTGATCACAGGGGCGCATTCAGAGGCAACCTGGATAATATACATTCCGCTTCCTCACTTAATCATCCCGTTTATTTAAACTAAGATGTTGTACCATTTTTAGTCAGCCTCTGTCATCCGCTAAGGACGTATAGACGTAGCAGGCTACGTCTATGAACAGGGGCGTTTGTGGTTGATTCGACTGAGACACCATGGGAAATGGATATCCCGTAGGGTGCGTTAGGCGCTGGCTTGACATATAGTAAGGCTTTTTAACCTTTTGCGCCGTAACGCACCAATCAATAACGGTGCGTTACGCTTTCGCTAACGCACCCTACGTGACATAAAGAGTTAGATTAAAGCCAATAGGGATTGGAGCGAGCTAAACGAATCATGTACGTATTAATCGGCGGCGCGGGATTAGTGGGATTGAGTTTAGCCCAGCAGTTAGTGGAATTAGGACATACGATCGCGATTATTGATAAAGATCCTGCGGCTTGTCGGTATGCTCGCGAACAAGTGGGGGTGATGGCATTTGAAGGGAGTGCTGTCACCACCCAAGTGTTACTCGAAGCCGGGATTCGCAAAGCCGATGCGATGGCGGCGGTGCTGCGAGATGATGCGTTAAATCTGGCAATGGTTACCCTGGCTAAACACTATGGCGTTCCCCATATTATTACTCGCATCCGCCAACGCGATTTTAAAGAGCCTCTACGCATTGCTGGCGCTCATCATATTATTAGCACGGTTGACCTAGCCGTCAATCGTATGGTCAACGCGATCGAATATCCGGAAGTGGAATCGATTATGCACTATGAACAGGGTCAAGTGGAAGTCTTTAAACTAGGAGTACCGGGGGAATCAGATGTTGCAGGGCGTACTGTGGCTCAAGTGATTCAGGATTCTCGGTTTCCAGAGGGTTCCTTAATCATTGGCTATCAACACCATCCCCATGCGGATTTAGTGATTCCCAATGACAATACGGTACTTGAACCCGGATCAACGATACTCGTGGTGACAAAAGCAGAATTGTTGCACCAAGTTATCGATTTTTTAGGCGTTGGTTCTAAACTTGCGCCACTCTAATTGCTCGAGGGAACAGGGAACAGGGAAGGGAGATGAGGGAGATGGGGAAGATGGGGAAGATAAATAATCAATTTTTGTACCACTACTTCAGACAAAATCCGCTTCCGCAGAGCGTTTAAGATATACTCAAATCTGGGAATTCTCTATTTTTACTACAAGTTATTAAGCTAAGATGTAAGTGATTGAATATGATTCTCGAATATGACGAAAAGTTCCTCTTTTGTTATGTTTGATTGGGTCTTCCGGACTTAGTGTGCTAAACTGTTAACATAGTGTACCTAAAATTCAGGCTAGGCATCAGATATTTGAAGAAAGTCAAAACCTGGGAGAGGGAACTTTAAAATTAATTGGTTAGATAAGGCTCAAATTTACTATAAAAAAAGTGCATCAGCAATAAAACGATGGTTTGCTGAAGTTGTGGGGTATTTTGAAAGTAGAACAACAAATGGAGTAGTTGAAGGAGTTAACAATAAGCTGAAACTATTAA
>NZ_JAVKEA010000039.1:0-18546 GCF_040221695.1 Coleofasciculus sp. E2-BRE-01
CCTAGAAGCTTGTATGCTAGCCGTTGAGTTCCCATCGGTGCAACGTGCAAGACCGTCACACAAACAAAGTCGAGTAGCTGCTTGTTGGAGGGTAAACTAGACATTGTCTGATTATATCCGAGAAAATGTCTAGTTATGTCAGTAATTGTCTAGATAT
The DNA here is from genome assembly GCF_040221695.1 of Coleofasciculus sp. E2-BRE-01. NCBI lineage: Bacteria > Bacillati > Cyanobacteriota > Cyanophyceae > Coleofasciculales > Coleofasciculaceae > Coleofasciculus > Coleofasciculus sp. E2-BRE-01. Next base: position 158 of record NZ_JAVKEA010000039.1, read on the forward strand.
TTACCGACTGTTAGTTAACCCTACCGATACATCTCTATTTTACGTTTGGTTTTGCATTACTTTATCTGCCCATCAATGGCATCGTTGGACACATTTATCTGAAATATTTTAACGACTGTTGCCATAGTAGCGATTAATTTCTAAGGGAACAAGCCTGTCCCCTTATCCGGTGAGACAGGACTGAACTTGGCTTGCCATCATGCCCAGATTACAACTTCGCGATCGCAGTGTCAATCAACGTCACCCCCTGTTCCACCGTTTCAATGCGACTCAGCTGATCTCGCAAGTCGCTGGCTCCAACAAAACCCTTAGTATACCACGCCAAATGTTTTCTGGCTTGCTGAACGCCGCGATCGCCTTTATACTCCCATAAAGCTTGTAAGTGTTCCTTGGCACAGGTTAACCGTTCTACTGGAGTCGGTGGTGCTAACTGTTTCCCCGTTTTCAGGAAATGGTCAATTTCTCCCACCAAAAACGGATACCCCAACGTTCCTCGCGAACACATCACCCCATCCGCCCCCGTCTGTTCCAAGCATTTGAGCGCTGACTCTACCGAGAAAATATCTCCATTAGCAATAACGGGAATAGACAGAATCTGCTTAACCTTACCAATCCACTCCCACTTTGCCTCACCCTTATACCCTTGGGCGCGGGTACGGGCGTGCAACGTTAGCATTTGCGCCCCCGCATCCTCCATCCGCTTGGCAAAATCGAGAATATTAATCTCATCATTACTCCAACCAATCCGCGTCTTCACCGTAACCGGAACAGACACCGCCTCCACCACCGCCCGGACAATCGCCTCCGCCGTTTCCGGTTCTCGCAGTAACGACGAACCCCCTCCCTTTTTGGTAATTTTATTCACCGGACATCCCATATTAATATCCACCGTATCCGCACCTTCCGCTACAGCTTTCTGGGCGGCTTCCCCCAGGAAATCAGGGCGACAGTCAAATAACTGGATACTAATCGGCTTTTCATTCGGATCAACATCCATGATTTTGGATAAACCCTGGACATGATGCAATCCGGCTGCATGAACCATCTCCGTATACATCATCGACTCTGGCGCATAGCGGCGCACCAGGCGACGGAATACCAAATCCGTGACGCCAGACAGAGGAGACTGGAGAACGCGACTCTTAACTTCAAACGAACCAATTTTCAGAGGAGTTGCTAATCGCTGCTGTAACTGAGAGCAAAAAACAGTCATACTTGTGATTGCGCTTGTGATTGCGCTTGTAGTTGCGCTTGTAGTTGCGCTTTAGCGCCGATCAACGCTTATATATCTCCCCCCAACTCCAGGTTAACCTGTTGGGTTACGCGATCGCTCCGGCTTGTAGTAAGAGAACCTTAGCCCTAGATTCGGTTGGGTTGAACGAAGTCGAAACCCAACCTACAACCTATCCCACCATTTTAGCTGTGCCATGCCAGTAGGGGTGAGTCGCGGAACTATCCTTAAGGGCAAAGGCATTCATTGTCTCGACTCGCCCCACTCAGCTGAGCTAACTTGTTCCGTTAAGCGATCGCAATCATTCAATCCTACCAGTAAACACTCGCTGCGCCGGTCCAGTCATGTAAATTCGTTGATCAACCTCTGACCATTCAATCTCCAAACATCCCCCAGGAAGTTCCACGGTGCAGGTGCGATCGCATTTTCCCGTCAATACCCCAGCAACCACCGACGCACAAGCCCCCGTACCACAAGCTAAAGTAGCTCCAGCCCCCCGTTCCCATACCCGCATTTTGATATAATCGGGGCGCACCACTTGAATAAATTCGGTATTGGTTCGTTTGGGGAAGACGGAATGATGCTCGAACTGAGGACCAATGAGTTCTAGGGGAATAGCACTCACGTCTTCTACATAGGTGATACAGTGAGGATTGCCCATGCTCACACAAGTAACCTGCCAACTCTTCCCGCCCACCTCTAAGGGAACATCAATCACCTTTTGATCCCCTTGAACTAAAGTTGTCGGGATTTGAGAGGCTAAAAGCTGAGGCATACTCATATTCACCCTAACTTTGCCATTGCCTTCCAGTTTCGGTGTAATCACCCCAGCTAAGGTATGAATCCGATACTCCCTTGAATTCTTGACTCCCTGTAAATCCCCTAAAAACTGCGCCAAACAGCGAATCCCATTGCCACACATTTCCGGTTCCGAGCCATCCGCGTTAAAAATCCGCATACTATAGTCAGTACCCTCAAGTCCTGGTAGGGCAAAAATCACCCCATCAGCGCCGATGCCAAAGTTGCGATCGCACCATTGCACGGCTTGCTCTGAAGTGATTAGCGGGTCTGGCTTTGACCGATTATCAATCAGAATGAAGTCATTCCCCAAACCGTGGTACTTTGTAAATTCAAATTCCATTATTGTCTCCCGCTTAACCATCTAATTATGAGTGAATTGGCCACCAATCTACCCAGTGTTCGTCAACTACAAAGCTTGATTCGAGAAGCCCAAGAGGTTGAACTGAAACTCATCACCAATGAAATCTTTACAGGCAGAGTGCGCTGGCAAGACACATCCTGCTTATGTATTCTAGATGAACAGGAGCAGCCGATTATTATTTGGTATCATGCGATCGCCTATATCAAGCCCAAGGGAGGCGGTGGCATGAATCGATCCCTCCAAGTACGCCAAGAATCTGCCGTGGCGAATTCTGAAACAGCCGAGAGTTATGAAACGGTAGAAAGTTCAGAAACAGAGGAGAGTGCAGATAATCCCTTTGAATTTGCGTGACATTCTCCTACACCGACCCTAGGGGTACAGTGTAGGCTTCCTTTGTCGCCGTTTTAGCCCTTCGACTTCGCTCAGGGCTAAAACGACGCTTCCGGCGTTTTATAGTGGGGAATATGCCCAGCCCCACTTTCTTGATGTTAATCGCAGCATTCCAATCTCTGTCAAGCACAAACCCACATAAACAGTGGTGAATTCGTACTGATAAATCTTTTTGTTCAACGCGATTACAACAAGAGCATACCTGGCTTGTGTTATAAGGCTTTACTTTCACCACCAATTTACCAGCTTTCGCAGCTTTGTAATTGAGAATTGAAAGGAATTGACCCCAGCCAGCGTCATTGATTGATTTGTTTAAACCTGACTTAGCGCTTTGTCCGTTTGGTAAACATTTCCCATCTTTGTCCTGTTTTAGCTTGTTTTTTCGGGACAAGTTCCCTGGCTTGATGTCTTCGACAAAGAACACCTTCTCATCCCGGCTCACCAGTCGAGTCGCCGATTCATAATGAAATTGCTTTCGCTTCCGCTGTAACTTTTGGTGATGCTTCGATATTTTTTTCGCCAGCTTTCGTCGTGATGCCGACTTATGCGGCTTCCCATCTTTGCGGTTAGCCAACCTTGCCAACTTCGCCTCGGACTGACGGTAATGTTGTTGAATAGGCTCAATTTCCCCATCCGATGCCGTCCAGAATTTCTCCAAACCAACGTCCAATCCAATGGAGTTCTCTTCTGTTGCTTCTATCTCTGATGGCTTAAACAAGGGGATGGATTTATCCTCTAGGGTTAAGCAAGTATACCAACCATCTGCTTTGTGGGAAACTAGCGCCGCCTTAAGCGTGAATCCTTCTGGGATTGGGCGATGGTAGATTAGTTTTACCTGACCCACCTTGGGTAGGTTGATATAGGCAATATCCCGTCGTGTACCGCCGTTTTTGCGCCGATGCGGGTTAACCTTAACACTCAGGCAATCAGCTTTTAGTTGAGGGATAGAAACTGTCCGGTATCGCCGCACTGATTTAAAGCGAGGTTTTCCGCTTCGCTTCCCATTTAAATCGCCTTTAATAAACCGATTAAACGCATCTTCTACCCGCTTAATTGCTTCCTGGATTACCTGGGAATGAACCCCTTCGTACAGGTGTTTATTCGATTCCCTTGACCAATGGGTTGCCCGTTTCTGTGAGTAATAGGTTGGCGGGTCTTTGAGGTCTGGTAAATAAGTTACGAAAATTGGACAAGCATTGACAGGTGAGCGATTACGCTCCCACCAGTTAAACCGTTCTTCCAACATCAGATTGTGTATCCGGCACAACTTGTACAGCCATTCATTTAGCTGATAAGTTTGTTGCTTATCCGGCACAATTCTATACTGGTAGTTCAGTTTAAATGTGTCTTGGCTCCGCTTCAATTTTTATCACCTCCTTAAGTTCAATTATAAATCACACTCTACACAGGCGATTCATCTCACACCAAATCAAAGATTATGGCGTGAGGCTTCTCGCCGATCAAGCTAATTTGTCATTGGTCATTCGTCATTGGTCATTGGTCATTCGTCAGAGTTTGATGAAGCGGAACCTCGGTGATACTACTATCAGGCAGGGGCGTTAACCACTCCTGTAATTGATTTAGGGGATAACTTCCGCCACACAATAGCAGGTGATCTTGCGCTCGAATTTCGGCATTCCCATCGGGAAAAGGGATAAACTTCCCTTCTCGACGGATTGCCTGCACCTGAATCCCATATTGACGCCGCCAATGGAGTTGGGACAGGCTTTTCCCGTGGGCTGGACTCTCTTGGGGTACCAACACCCATTGACAGGGACTGCTGGTGGCAGGATTTGTCATTTCCCCCTCTGCCAATTTCTTAAAGGCAGACAGTTCATCGGGTTCACCCACCGCTAAAAGGTGATCACCTTCCTCCAAACTCACCCCAGCATCGGGATAATCGATTTCCTCACCCTCAGCCCGACGAATAGCCACCAAGCTAACCCCGGTTAAGCGGCGAATATCGGCTTGTTCTAACGTCATACCTGTCAGTGGAGAATTCTCTGGCAAATCATACCACTTACTATTCATCATCTCAGCCGCCGTCCGTAAATCGCGGGCAATTTGAGACTGAGGTTGTTCGGGGCGCAAATCCAGATAATGGGAACTGCGAATTTTTTCCATTTCCTGCTGAATCACCCAATTGGGTACACCAATTCCTGACATCAAATGCGTCGCTAACTCCAAAGACGCCTCAAACTCCGGTTGCACCACCTCTCGCGCCCCCAGTTGGTACAGCAGTTCGATCTCCCGATCCTTATTCGCCCGCACGACGATATCTAAATTGGGGTTTAATTCTAGCGATCGCTTCACGCATAATCGGCTACTCATAGCGTCAGCCAAGACAATCACCATGGATTTTGCCCGTTCTACCCCAGCTTTATCCAAAACGTGTAAACTAGCCGCATTGCCGTAAACATAAGGAATTCCCGCATCTCGTAATTGCCCAATTACCTGCTCTGACTGCTCAACCACTACGATAGGATAATCATGCTCTCGCATCAGTCGCACTAAATTGCTACCGCTGCTTCCATACCCACAAATCACCACATGGTCTTTTAGCTGTTGGCTATTAAGTGATACGGCTTTCGGAGTTTCCATCGGTTCAAAATACCGTTTTAAGGGCGGAAAATTCTCTAACCAGTTCAATGCCAAGGGTGTTAATCGTAAGAGAAACGGTGTAACAATTAATGTCACCGCTGTTGTTCCTAAAATTAACAGATAAACCGGGCGAGGCACTAATCCCAACGTTTGCCCTTCACTGGCTAACACAAACGAGAATTCTCCAATTTGAGCTAACCCCAAACCTGCCAGAATTGCTGTTTTTAAGGGATAGCCAAAAATTTTGACAATTGGTGTTATAATTAAAGCTTTACCCACCAAAACCAGTAAAACCAATCCCAAAATTAATTCCAGGTTAGTCCACAGAAAAATCGGATCGATTAGCATCCCAATCGCGGCAAAAAAGAGGGCAGCAAAGACATCGCGCAAGGGTTCCACATAAGTCAGAGTTTGATCGGCATATTCCACCTCGGAAATCATTAACCCCGCCACAAACGCCCCCATTTCAATCGAGAGTCCTAACTGTGCTGTCAACAGGGCAATTCCCATACATAAACCCACAACTCCGAGTAAAAATAACTCTCGGCTTTCAGTACGGGCAAGGAATCGTAATAACGACGGAATTAACCATATTCCTACAGCAATGGCACCCGCCGCAAATAGACCAATTTTCAATAGGGCAAGTCCCACGGCTATACCAATCACTTCAGTGGGTTGGTCTAAAGCCGGGAGTACTGCTAACATTAATCCCAATGCCAAATCTTGCACCACCAAAATCCCCAGCATGACTTGCCCGTGGGAGGTTTCGGTTTCATTGCGTTCCATCAGGCATTTAAGAACCACCGCCGTGGATGACAACGACAAAGTTGCCCCAAGAAACACACCTTGGACGGGAGACATGACCCAACCCATGCCCAAAGAGACTAATGTGGTAACTAAAATAGTCAGTACCACTTGGAGTCCACCACCGCCCAGAGCAATCTTTTGCACTTTTCTCAGTTCCGCCAGGGAAAATTCCACCCCTAGGGCAAAGAGCAAAAATGCCACACCAAACTGAGCCAGGGTTTCAATTTGGATCACCTCTTTAATTAGACCCAAACCCGCCGGACCCACAATCATACCCCCGACGATATAGCCCAAGAGCGGGGGTTGACGGCATAAGGATGCCAAGAGTCCGCCAGCCGCTGCTGACGCCAGAACAGATACGAAGTCGATAATCAGTCGGAAGTCTTCTTGCACCGGTGCGTTATCAAAATTAAAGTGCTATATCCTTCTAGGATACAAATTTTCTTAAGATTTCCAACAATTTGTTAACCCCGGCAACATTCTGTGCTAATTCGTCTTGCGTAGAGGCAGCGTAGAGACGCGCCATGTTTTATGACTGATACAGTTTTTTTATAGTAATTCTGACAATATCAATTTACCCCACCGCCAAAGGATTTAACCAGCGAATCATCTCTAATTTCAGTCGATTTAAATCCCGATAAACCCCTTGCTTCATCCACTGACCGATCGCATCGAATGGCGTGAAGGAATCTCCCGTTTTCCAATTGACATCTTGTCCCAACGGTGTGAGATGATTTCCCGGTAGCATTTGTAGCACAACCATATTCGGAAATCGTTGTTGCAGCACAGGGGATAAAATTGCCGTTTGGTCTATCTCGTCCTTGATAAATTTAATCAGTAAATTGCGGCGGATGGCATAGTGCTGGGCAATCAGGTCGTTAGTTTCTTGAGGTGAAGGAGTAAATTCAACATCAAAGGCTGGCTTGATATTCAACTGCTTGAGGAACGTCAACTGATCCAGCATATTGAACTGTTCCAGAAACGGAATCGCTTGTTTCGCTGGATAGTTGTTGAAGGAAATCAAAATATTACCCGCCCGTTCCACAGAAAACAGACTACCAATCAGCAGATGCAGTTTGCACCCCATGCTATGTCCGACACCGTAGATCGGTAAATACTGTTTCCTGAGTAGCCTTGTGGCTTTGAGGCGATCGAGGGTCGTCTCAAAACGGTTGAGGACTTCGCGGGCGATCGCAACGTGATCTAAGGTATTGATAAACGGCGTCGCCACGACCAAATAACCCTGACGCCCTAATTGCTCAAGTAGCCAACGGTAGGTGACTTGGGGCGCAGCCGCAATAAATGCCCCACCCAAAAAATGCACGATGCCAACGGGACGAGACGGAATTAAAACCCAGCTACCAGATAGTTCTTGCCAGTCCATAGGAAGAGAGGGAAGTTCTTATATTTTTATATTGTGACGTACTCCTGGCTAGGTGGCGCTGTCTACATCATGTCCGGTTGAATACCTATACCTCGTTGCGTTCTAACGTGTCATTGGACAGCGTTGCCAAGAATCTCAGCGATATCATCGAGTTTAATTTATATATTTAATGAGAAATTGCTATCGGATAATAATTCCATAATTGGCTCAGGTCTGTACACTGTTAGATAAGCTTTTTGTCTCTGATTAGGCATATCCCTTAGCAATCATCATGATTAAATCCAAACTGCTTTTAACAAGTCTCCTGTCTACCGTAACCGTTACAGGTAGCCTATTTCTGGCAACGATTAGCCCCACTCAAGCCCTCCCTTGTGGGTTTGGCAAAAAGGGTATTTCCCAAAATGCTTCTGGAGAATCTCCTAGTCTCGTTGGCGATAAAATCAACTTCTACAAAAAATTTGGCATTGCTGGTGTTGGTATCGCCGCCGTAGCCGGAGGGTTGGTCGCTGTGAAAAAATTCAAAGCCGATCATAACCAACCCACTGAAGCGATTATCACAGAGACACCCTCATCAGAAGTCTTTGAACCCTATAACTTGGCTATCCCTGTTCCTCCAGAAGCGTTAGCCGCTTCAACTCCTGAAGCCGAGAAGTCTGAGCAGGATCTGACCTCCGTAAGCTAATTCAACTGGCTTAATGTTCGTAAGGTGGGCAAGAGCGATAGACTGATTAACTCGGTTCCTCAGCCTTGCTCACCCCACAGTTTCCTTAAAGTTATGATCGGTTAATCGCACTAGAGAAATAATGCAAAATTTGCGCGAGTTGATACCCTAGAGGTGTTGACCAACTCCAAGGAAAATAAATATGGCACAAGCGAAAGTGGGTGATACCGTCAAAATTCACTACACCGGTAAATTAAAGGACGGTACGGTTTTTGATTCTTCCCTGAGTCGCGAACCGATAGAATTCACCATTGATGCTGGACAGGTCATTCCAGGTTTCGAGCAAGCCGTTGTGGGTATGACACCTGGGGATTCCAAAACCGAAATGATTCCCATGGATAAAGCTTACGGTCCCCATCGCTCAGAAATGGTACTGGAGGTGACACGAGACAAAATGCCCCCAGACTTGAATCCCGAAATCGGTCAGCAATTACAAATTCAACAACCTAACGGGCGAGTTATTCCCGTGGTGATTACCGATGTCACCGACTCGAATGTGAGATTAGATGCCAATCATCCTCTAGCAGGACAAGACTTAACCTTTGATATTGAGTTAGTGGACATTTCTTGATCCAGGATTGTCTCAAACAAGAGAGGGAGGAGAGAGTGCCTTGGAAATTGATCAGCACAACTGATGCGGCACTCTCTCTTTCTGCTAATAGGTAGGTAAGTCGCTATTTTCATCAACATCCGCTAAGAACCCTACATTCCCCCCACACTAAAACTCGTCATTTCCCAGATTGCCCCACGTCGCTGCAAATCAAGCTGGTTGGTTTCAGAGAGTCCCTCATTCTCTCCAAATCGAGCGTTCTCTACGTCGGTAATCTTCAGATCAACTTCCGTGAGATTGGTATTACTCAGATTGCTATAGCTTAAGTTCGCCCGATTCAAAGTAGCCTGAGTCAGATTAGCACCACTCAGATTAACACCAAACAGATCAGCACCACTGAGGTTAACCCGACTGAGATTGCTTCCTCTCAAATCAGCACCGCTGAGATTAGCGCCACTTAAGTTGGTATCGCTTAAGTCAGCACCAATTAAAAAAGCACCACTCAGATCAGCACCCACCATAATGGCTTCCTTTAGGATGGCTCCAAATAAGTTCGCACTACTTAAGTTAGCTCGGCTGAGATTAACTTGAGTGAGATTAACCCGGCTGAGATTAACATCTGCTAAGTCAGCATCCATGAGATTCGCCTCAATCAAAGTCGCGCCTCTGAGATCGGCATGCATCAAGAAAGTGCGGCTCAGGTTAGCTGCATTTAAATTGACACCGCTTAAGTTAGCCTGTTTCAGATTAGCGCCACTGAGGTTGACTCGGCTGAGATCCGTGTTGCTTAAATCGGCGTCAATCAATTGAGTACCCCTGAGATCAGCACCACTCAAATCAGCACCAATCAAGTCAGCACCGTTAAGATCAGCACCCATGAGATTGATCTTCCTGAGATTAGCACCCTGAAAATTCCGTTCCCTGCCGAGATAACGCCGCAGGAGTTCGTTAGTATCCATAATGTTCGGGGAAAACTGGAGTTGTACTATAAATTTCCCAAGGATTTCCCTAAGCATCGTGATGGGTTTCACCCCTCACCCCCACTAGAGCTAAATATGCTATGAGTTACTCAATCAGGCAAAAATTCATCAAATCTTTACACGCTTTTCATCATAGCTAAACATAAAAAGCCGTTCGGGGGTGCAAACTAGGTAAGTAAGGGAGCTTAAACGCATTCCAACGTGGTCGTTATTCTCCTGTTTAGTGTTTAGGTTGTTTGGGAATCCCCTAGTGGTGTCTTCGAGGCTCACCTAGGGGTTTTTTTTGGGGGGATTTTATAGCTGTTGCCATGGTGGCATGGTGGCAAGGTGTTCACCAGGCGATCACAGTCCTTGATTTCGGACTATGCCACGGTAGGGGAAACTAAAAAAGCCTTACCATTCGACTGAGAATACCGCAAGTAGAGCCTTATGCATTGAGTTCCGTTAATATTTATTAAGGATGCAAGTCATCCTGTTTCTCGAAGAAAGTCACTCAGGTTGTGCCTCTTATACTCCGAGCAGGAGAGAGGTTTGGAGAGATGTTTTCCAGATCCCGTGAGTAAGCTTATACTCTTCTGCTTTTGGTCAGAATCCGCCCAACCCAACATTTTGTTTCGTTCATGAATGGTAACTCAATCCCAAACGACCAACCCGGGTGGTCACTCGATGAACGTGATCCCCAAACCATCCAATCTTTCATGCCCTTATGGGGATGGTTTTACCACTACTACTTTCGGGTGAAAACCGATGGCTGGCATCACATTCCCGATCAGGATAACGCCTTATTTGTGGGGTCTCACAATGGCGGACTCGTCGCACCGGATATGATCATGGTCATGTATGACTGGTTTCGGCGTTTTGGTACCGAACGTCCGGTTTATGGTTTGATGCACCCCAATGGCTGGAAAATTGACCCAAACACGGCACGACTAGCAGCTAAGACGGGGGCAATCAGGACTCATCCAAAAATGGCGATCGCGGCTTTGCGTCGAGGTGCTAGTGTCCTCGTCTACCCTGGGGGGGCGCAGGATGTCTTTCGTCCCCATACCATGCGGAATAAAATCCATTTAGCGGGGCGTCAAGGGTTTATTAAGCTGGCACTACGAGAAGGTGTGCCGATTATACCCGTTATTTCCCATGGCGCTCATGATACATTGATTGTTTTGGCTGATTTTTACGACCAGATTCGACAATTGCACGATTGGGGACTTTTCCCGTGGTTATTTGGTCTTGATCCGGAAGTGTTTCCCATCTACTTAGGTTTACCCTGGGGATTAGCGATTGGACCTTTACCCAATATTCCCTTACCTGTCCAAATTTACACTCGTATTTGTGCGCCGATTGTTTTTGAATGGTATGGTCGGGATGCAGCTAGCGATCGCGAATATGTCAATGCTTGCTATGAAAAAGTCTGTACTCAGATGCAATGGGAACTTGATGGTTTAGTCAAGGTGGCGAGTAGAAGTTGATCTGGCTGATGAGAATAGCAGGGATTTGTGAAAAAGGAGATATTGTAAGAATTGACTTGTATTGAGTTGAGGATAGTACCTTGAGTAATTCTACCGATCCGTCTCCATCCGTCTCTCGTCAGGATTTAGATTACTGGTTAGAACGTCAAACCGAATACCAACAGACTCTTAATGTCATCGAATCAAGAGGAGAAAACAGTGAAAGTGTGTGGAAACTGAGAGGTAAGCTTGAAGCCGTCGGAGAAACGATCGCTTACCTACAACGGAAGCTCAATAAAGTCTAGAGCATTGGTTTATTAATCGCAGTTGGTGGGCAAAACAGTCGGGGAAGTCTCCTGGGCAAAAAACCCAGTGATACTATCACTGGGTTAACAAGGGCTGCTGTAATAACTGAAGAAGATGTCGTCAGCTAGTATATTATTGACTCAACGTTAAGTCTTGTTTATTCACAGATTAAAATTCAAAAGTCGCTATTATAGGAAAAACCCTCGCTATCTATCATAAAGATGTCAGCGAGGGAAGATGTCACTAAATTTAGCGGAGACAAATTTGAGGTCGTTCCAGACGCGCCATCATACCATGCTGTCTGGAACGGAGTTATTTAACGAACGACGCCCTGTTGAGAAGCAACTTCCATGGGCTTCATCAGGTAGAGTCTCAGGAACTGCCAGCCATTAGAGACATAGTAGGGCAGCTTCTTGAAAAATTGCACGAACTTTGGACTGTTGGAGTTAGCAATTTCCGTCAACTTTTCGTTATTGCCAATACAGACTTCTAGACGTTCGTAGAACTTAGGATGTTCCACATCTAAAATCACTGGAAATACCCGCGCCGCCGTTTCGTTGGTCTTCTGAATCACATGCTTATCATACTCGCGGGCATCTAAACCAATCGACTGATAGAAACCAGACCGTTGGATGTCATTTAGATACATTGTCACAAATACTGAGAGCAAGAAGAAGCGAGACCATAACTTCGCCTGCCAATCATTTAACATTTGCGGCTGGGCTTTCATGATCGCATCAAAGAAATCCCCATGACGATTTTCGTCCTGACACCAGTTTTCAAAGAACCGGAAGATGGGGTAAATGCGGTCTTCAGGATGAGCTTCAAGATGGCGATAAATGGTGATATACCGCCAGTAGCCAATCTTCTCCGACAAATAGGTGGCGTAGAAGATAAACTTTGGCTGGAAGAAGGTGTACTTCTTATTCTTGGTCAAAAATCCCAAATCCAATGCCAGATTGAAATCTGACATCGCCTTGTTCAGAAAACCAGCATGACGTGCTTCATCACGAGACATCAGGGTGAAACACTCTGCCAGCACCGGACTTTTATCTTTGATCCGACGACCCAATTCCTTATAAAGTAAAAATCCAGAGAATTCTGCTGTACAGGAACGCTCCAGAAATTCCACAAACAAGCGGCGGGTTTCACCGTCGATATGCTCCCAAGACTGCTCAAACTCAGCGTCCCGGACGAAGTGGTGGCGATTGTAGTCCGCACGGAACTCTTCTAGAATCGCCAATAGCTCATCCTCATTCGGCGAGATGTCCATCTGCGCCATCGCTTCAAAGTCTGTCGTGTAGAACCGAGGCGTCAGAATGGTCTCCTTCGCCGGGGATTTAACGCCAGGTCTGATTTCTTCAAAGCTAGGTTTTTTAAGGGTATCTACCATAGTTGGTTGTACTCGTTATCTCTTACTTACGATTTTGGACTTGAGAATATGGCAATTGGGGGGTGACTCGACCCGCGCCGATTTTTTAGAGCTGCATATTGAGTCTACCAAGGTCTTGGGTGAGTGCAAAATCCAGTTAAGGTTAAAATTTGTAAATTTGCTTAACCTTTCTTCATGTTTGTCAGGGAACAGGTAAGGTAGAGCATCATTTGGTAAAGACGTTGCCTGCAACGTCTCTACAACAGTTCGACTTTTGTCAAAAGGGACATGACTATCGCCATGCCCCTAATTAATTAAATCAAAGACGGTTTAGTACCGAAGTCCTAAGCCGTTAAGCTTCTTCAGCTTCAACGCGACCGTAAAAGATTCCCCGAATCAAGACTTCTTCAGGTTCTTCTTCGGCACCCAGGTCAGTATCAGCCGTCTGTTCGCTCTCAAAGGTACCAGCAATTTCTCCGGTGAAGCTATCCACCTTAGAAACCTGTAGAGACATCTCACCGGATCGGGTCTCTACGCGCTTAACGTTAGCGCGAACGAATTCCTCTTCATCCGCTTTGGAAGGCAGCGCGATCGCATTATCATAACCAGATGCTACACCACGACCTTTGGGATCGAGGAACACAGCACCCCGATAAGACGGAACTTTAAATTCCCCTTCAAAGTCAGTAGACGTATTCACGCTCGTCATGTTTGGCTGACTTGTGGCAACCAAACTTTTAATTGTGAACATGAAGGGAACTTGTTCGCCTCCAGGTAGCTGTACTGTAATCGCTTGAAAGTCAATGCCATCCTCTTCAGTAAAGATAAGGCTGCCATTTTCTCCAGGATTCAAGGAACCTTCAACTTGATCTAGGCTAGAGGTAGACCGGGTCAATAACTTACCTGGGATATATTCTGCCTCTCTACGCTTATTTGCAGGTTCTTCCTTGACAAAGAAGCTGGTTGGCTGTAGACACAGCTCGACAATTCGATAGGACTTATCAGACTCAATGGGAATAGAACCACGAGTTGTTTCCGAAAGCTGGGGACATAAATTCGCTAATCCTGTATTTCTAATCTGGTCGTAGGTCAATTGATCAGGACTAGTCGCTGTTGCTTCTGAACAAGCCGTTAACACCCCCAGACACAATGCCAAAAAGGCAACAATCAATGCGCGATACCTCATGGTCAACCTCAATCGTCAATCTCTAAAACAAGAAATTTTTTTTATGGTGATTAGCTAGTGAATCAGGCTGTGGTTTATACAAATAAAACCGCAACTATCCTTACCATATCAACGAAAGTTACCCTAAATTCACTCCACCTTAAATGCGGCAAAGGGGCGGACGAGGAGAACCCGGAGGGTCAGCGTCCGATAGCGAAGCAGGTGGGCAACGCCCGACGAAATTGCCGCACTGGGATTACTCCCATGGTCAACAGGCTTTGAAGAGCCTACACCTGATCCTGCGATTAGGTGTGCGGTCGTTGACACCATGGTATAGTTTTGGTCACACGCTGGTTATCGGTAATCGCTGAGTAGATCGAACGGTGGCTTACTAAAGCCTTGTTCCCTACAAGATGCCGAAGGCGTGAACCTTAGCTTTTCTCTAGCATTGTACACGGGAAGCGACACTTTTACGCTTTCAATCAAGCAGGTGGCAAGAAACAACAAAGATTGACAGGGGTAGGATGAATTTTAGTGATGAGTTAGATGCTCAGGAGCTACAGGTCAAATTACAAGCTCTAAGGACGGAGATTTGGGCGTTAGCCGATAGGCATAAAGGGGATACATTAACACTGCTGGCTCTGCTGCGGACGCTGGAAGAGGCGCACCGCGAGATCCGAGATGGTCTATTTCAAGACTCGTTACCCGACAATCGACAAACCCTGTATGCGCTGCTCAAAGATATTGAAGAATTAGGGGGTTGGCCTTATGTGGCGCGGATGAAGCTGCGATCGCTGCTGACAAATTTCCCGGAAGCGGCAATCTCTGAGATTCAACAACCCTAACGCGAGCTAGCGCTTGCCAACCCAAGCTAGCCGCGCCAGACGTTGGCTCAGGCAGGGTAAAGTTAGGATCGTCTATAACAACTTAGAATGCTTGGCTAATGAGATGAAAACAAGTTTTCTCCCTCTGCCAATTCATCTCACCGCTTGCGGAGCGAGATTATGGCGGGAAACGTCTTGGAGATTAGGTTAAACGATGTTGCGCCAACAAGACAGTTGGGGCAACAGGTGCTAAGATCCAGCCGTCAGTCTTAGCACTTTATTATCTTATTCTTATTTTTGAGCAGGGACTATGAATGAAATTAAGTTTGGTACAGACGGCTGGCGAGGTGTGATCGCCGCCGATTTTACGTTTGAGCGTGTGGCGTTAGTCGCGACAGCCGCCACTCAAATCCTGGCTGAGTGTTACGGCAAAACCAGCGGTAGCCGTACTGTGGTTGTTGGTTATGATCGGCGCTTTATGGCGGAAACCTTTGCCAAAAAGACGGCGGAGGTTGTCCAATCCTTGGGATTTGATGTGTTGCTTTCTGAAAGTTACGCGCCCACCCCGGCATTTAGCTGGGCAGCAAATAACCAGAATGCACTAGGTGCTTTGGTTCTAACGGCTAGCCATAATCCAGCCAGTTATCTGGGACTAAAAGTGAAGGGGGCATTTGGGGGATCAGTTCCGCCAGAAATTACCCAAAAAATTGAAGCCACACTCGCTCAACCCCCAGCCTCAGCGCCAACGCCAGGTAAAATCCAATCCTTTGATCCTTGGTCAAGTTATTGTGATGCGCTGCGCTCAAAAATAAATTTGGCTAGTATTCAGAACCTGATTAGCCAAGGTAAATTGACTGTCTTTGCCGATGTCATGCATGGCGCAGCCGCAGGGGGCTTGAGCAAAATTTTAAATGTACCGATTCAGGAACTCAATAGCTCCCGTGATCCCTTATTTGGTGGCGGTGCGCCGGAACCTTTGCCCCGTTATCTGTCTCAACTCTTTCGCCAAATCCGTACCCACCGACGACAAGCAGAGGCAGCTTTACGGGTAGGATTAGTCTTTGACGGAGATAGCGATCGCATTGCGGCAGTGGATGGACAAGGTAATTTCCTCAGTTCTCAAATTCTAATCCCGATTCTGATTGAACATTTAGCATCCCGACGGCAAGAGACAGGGGAAGTGGTAAAAACGATTAGTGGTTCGGATTTAATTCCCCAAATTGCCCAACTTTATCAATTGCCCCTCCACGAAACCCCCATTGGGTACAAATATATTGCCGATCGCATGGTTTCTACCCAAGTCTTGCTGGGAGGTGAAGAATCCGGTGGAATTGGGTATGGGACACATATCCCAGAACGTGATGCCTTACTCTCTGCCCTATATCTGTTGGAAGCGATCGCGGAATCGGGTATGGATTTAAGCCAACTTTACCAACGCTTACAAGAGCAAGTTGGCTATACCTCAGTTTATGACCGCATTGATTTACATCTAGCGGGAATGGATGAGCGATCGCGTCTACTCAACCAACTGCAAACCCAACCCCCCACTGAGATTAATGGTCAAGCCGTTGTTGATTGTTTAACCATTGATGGGTATAAATTCCGCTTAGCTGATGGTAGCTGGCTACTGATTCGATTTAGTGGTACCGAACCCGTTTTACGCCTTTACTGTGAAGCTTCGACTCCAGAGCAAGTTCGTCAAACTCTCAGTTGGGCAAAAGATTGGGCAAATAGAAATCAGGGATGAGGAAGATAGGGGAGATAGGGGAGATGGGGGAGATAGGGAACACCTCGACTTCGCTCGGTGTGTCAGATGGGGAGGTTTTTCTCCCTTGTCTACTTTCCTTCCTTGTCCTCCTTGTCTTGTCCCCACCCTAAAATAAAAAACCTACACCTGTAAGAATTGTGTAGGGGCGGGTTTCACAACTATCTTTTCGGTTACACCCAGATGTAACTAAACCCGCCCCGACTAAATGACAAATGACGAATGATATCAATTCCGGTGAATTGCCCATAATAGCAATGCTGTAACCGCAAGGGTTTCGGGCTTTTTTATTCAGGGTGATTTGCCGGACATTATATGACGAATGACGAATGACAAATGACAAATGACCAACCTAATTGTTGCCACTGGAAATCCAGGTAAATTACGCGAGATGCAGGCATATCTGGGTGATTTGCCTTGGGAATTGCAGCTTAAGCCACCGGAAATCGAGATTGAAGAAACAGGCGATACCTTTGCAGCAAATGCTCGTCTCAAGGCGTTAGGTGTCGCCCAAGCCACGGGTGAATGGTCAATCGCCGATGATTCTGGTTTACAAGTGGATGCTTTAAATGGAGCGCCGGGGATTTATTCTGCACGCTACGGGAAAACCGATACAGAACGGATTGAGCGGTTGCTGTCTGAATTAGGGAATACATCCAATCGGGGGGCGCAGTTTGTTTGTGCGATCGCGATCGCCCGTCCTAATGGCACAATCGCCTTAGAAGTGGAGGGCGTGTGCCGAGGTGAAATTCTCAAGGCTCCCCTGGGTACAGGTGGCTTTGGTTACGATCCAATTTTTTATCTGCCAGAACAGGGGTTAACCTTTGCCCAAATGAGTCGTAAACAAAAGCAATGCTACAGTCATCGTGGCAAAGCCTTAGAATTACTCCTTTCCCAATTCAACCAACTCTTATGAATTTATGAGTTGTGAACCTTTTCATCCAGAGCGACTAATACAGCACAATATTTTCCTTAACTTTTAATTAATTATTATTTATTGTTGTTTTAGCCTACTCAAAACGAAAAAACCGATTTTTTGAACCCTTAATTGTA
The DNA here is from genome assembly GCF_040221695.1 of Coleofasciculus sp. E2-BRE-01. Lineage (NCBI taxonomy): Bacteria > Bacillati > Cyanobacteriota > Cyanophyceae > Coleofasciculales > Coleofasciculaceae > Coleofasciculus > Coleofasciculus sp. E2-BRE-01. Next base: position 17,917 of record NZ_JAVKEA010000039.1, read on the forward strand.
AAGTTTTATCACAAAAAAATCTAGTAGTTGTGTTACATGAACCGATGTGTGCAATAATCCCCACATAACATCAACTGGAGTTCAAGACATTCTCCCTAAGTATGATGTTTCTGACTCGGCTGGTTTAATCTGGAGTTCCCCAGCGAAACAATGGACACAACCGTACTGTGCAGCCTTGCGCGATTTTTAACGCGCCCTGCATAGGTGTCATTTCGGAACAGGCGGCGAAAAGCTTATTTGCACAATGATTTAGCCGTTATTGAAAGACAATTTAAAAGCTGAATAGCTTAGAATGCACTCCTTATCTTACACAGTCTTTCTGGAGAGTGTATTAAACAGTGTTTCTGAAGAGGTTGAACTCTCTTCGCCTCGAGACAATTGAGTGTCTAGTACTTAAAAAAATATGCCGCAACATCACGGGATGAGCCCGTTTCAACAACTCCTTGAGGCTTCAGCCCAAAAAGGTACACATCAAGGATTCTTTGGCAGACTAAGCTGTCATGCATTTAAACTGTGATAAGAGCATTACCCTTATTTTTCAGTTTGCGCCCCCAGTTAATAACTAGCTTGTCTTCATTTAAAAGTTGATGCAACAAAGATTCTAACTCTTCAATGGATTCAAAAAGCCGA
>NZ_JAVKEA010000040.1:0-30365 GCF_040221695.1 Coleofasciculus sp. E2-BRE-01
GAATTGTCTGTTGGAGGCGAAAAAACCTCACACCTACCACCATTCACCTCACCTATTCATCCACAATGTTTTTTTCAAACAGGTTCCGTTTAATACATAGCTCCCCAACATTGCTCGCTTTCCCCCACACCCCACACCCCATACCCCACACCCAGTATCCTATCGTGGGTAATGTGGCTTAAGTTGACACCCATGTGCAGCGACTCGCCCCTACAACCGCGATAATTCCTCTAACTTTCGTAAGCACGCCCACCTCTAGACAGCGCTGTTGCCAAGGCGATTCCGGGTAAGGTGATCACGATAGCCCAAGGCGATCGCAACCAGTCTAGTTGTGCTTCTTTTTGCTGATAAGACTCAGACTGCTTATACAACATACAGGGTTGGGCGGAACTGGCTGAACCTAGCACCACACCCGTTGCGATCGCGCTCGTCGCCAAAACAGCCGCTACTACTACTTTAGGTTTCATCATCGTTTAAATAAATCTTAAAGGACTTTACTAGGAACGATCCCTGTTCGCACCCAACTTGTCTAGATTTTATATCATGTCAGGCTATGCAAGTTCCCTCCCCTTGACAAGGGGAGGGTTAGGGAGGGGTTCAATCAAGGTATGGTGGATTTTTGACCAATGGCACGCCATGCACCCCTACCTCGATTGGTGTTATCTATGAACCGATGCAGATGGGTTTATCAGTTTATAGGTGACTTCTTTAATCCGGTGAACACTATTGATCTGAATGCCGAGATTCAACAGAATTTCCCACCCTTCACCTAAAAGATTCAGTCCCAATAATTTTCCTTGATCAAAGCATAGACTATGTTCTTGGAAGTTATTTAATTTGATGACGTTCCCATTCCAGACTAAAGACTCTAAAAGTACGGACTCCGTATTATTCCCATTCAGGAAATGACCAGAGCAGCTAAATGTACCTCTGCCAACTCCATGCACCTGAAACTCATAACAGAGGGAGTTATCTGAACCGGACTTAGCAGTAACTTTGGCTAAGGGCTGGGAAGCAGCAGGGGCGGCAACGGAAACGGTTGAGTAATTGTGATTCATTGGAAGTCTATAGGTAAAGGACAATCCTCGTGCTTCAGACAACACCCCGTCAATATTTGAGTATTTACTATCGTATGTATTGCGCTTAATTAATATTTATAACATTTCGTTTACAATCTGTCTAGTCTTCTCATAAAAATTGCTGATAATCTTCAGATTATCAGTAAATTAATTAATTTTTAATTGTAGAATTAAGCTTTGGTAAATTTATTGCCGTCACTATATTAAAAAAGGTAAATTTAAGCGGCAAAGGTTTATTTAGAAGCGTAATGCGCTAATCTAAATGAAGAGTGTACATGCAACCTACTTCCACCCAGCGATCTCTCACGCTTGGGTTTCTTGAGTACCACTTAGCATCATTGGGGCGTCATTGGGGCGTCATTGGGCGCGATCGCGAGATGTCCGATTCATATCATGTATAGCACTACGGGGATACCTTAGGACATCAGTTGATCCCAAGAGGGAACAGGGAACAGGGACCAGGGAACAGTAACCTATTTGGGTACTGCTATACAACGCTCCTTGTTGCTTGTAGGTGTAGACATAGACCTGTAGAGACGTTGCATGCAACGTCTCTACAAGGTTATTGTAGTTTCTTAGCACCTCAACTAGAAAATATGGTTAGTTCTGCGCCAAAAATATCCGTTGATTGAGCCGCTACTGTTTGAACATCAACATTATGGATCGTTGCCATAATCGAATAATGAGGTAAAGCAATCATCGTATCATTACCTTGTCCAATCAAAACTACGTGGCGTGGATCTAAGCTACCCAAGTCAATTTGGTCTTGATAGGGGTTAAAGTTATTAATCTCACTAGATCCCCACATTTCTAAGCCAATGGTATCCTGTCCACCGCCCAACCAGATTTGATTTTGACCTCTACCTGCATTAATTAAATCATCACCTGAACCACTGTAAATAATGTCATTTCCATGTCCGGTACTAATCGTGTTTACCCCTTCACCAGCGTAGACGGTATCATCACCAGAACCCGTGGTAATCGTATCATTTCCAGAGCCACTGTAAATCAAATTATCGCCATCTCCAGCATCAATGACATTTAACCCTTCATTGGCATAAATTGTATCATTGCCATTCCCAGCCGTAATTGTGTCAGCAGCCGAACCGCCATAAATCAGATTATTACCATCTCCAGCATCAATGACATTCAACCCTTCATTGGCATAGATGGTATCATTGCCATCACCAGCCGTAATTGTATCAGCAGCCGAACCGCCATAAATCAGATTATCACCATATATCGCAATAATCCTATTAATTCCTTCACCACCAAAAATGACATCATCACTTGATGTGCCTTCTAGCCAATCATCACCAACTGTTCCAAAAATGTAATTCATCGACTTGCTCCCAATGTGATTGTATGATATTGGATTATCTTTTGGATATATATGCTAAGATGGCAACTTTCCACCCATGCATTAAATTAAATCTTGCGACAATAGAATCGCGTTAGCCCTCTTTTTTAATGCAATATTTTCTAGTCAGAGTAAAATTGTTTTCAACTTTATTTTATAAAGTTTTCTCTTGTTTTTTATAAAGTTTCAATAAAGAAATTATCAGAATTTTATGAAGTTTTGGTCAAGACGCAACCTAACTGATAGGCATTCCCCTGCCCAGCAATGTTCTCTTGACTCTGAAATGCTGCTGTAATCAGCGGTTCGGCATTTAAGCCTTAATGGTATTAAGGACGAAATCACGTTCAGTGCGAGCGTCTCGTTCGCTACTCATCCCTAATTTAAATCCATGACAGCTGATCCAGTTTGTCTAAGTAGCCGAACAACATTACCGTTGACGGTTGAGATGGGAAAGGAATGGGAAGGAACAGTCAGACAGATAATGTATAGCAGAATACAAAGATTCGACCAGTCAAAATCTTAAGCAAAAATCCAACAAATGTATTCCTGTATACATAGAGTATAAGATTAGGTTAAGAGACTCTCTCACATTCATAATATTTTTTTCAGATAAAAAATTAAAGATAGGGTGTATGCTTAAGTATGGAGGTTAACCTGTTCTTAACCAGAGAAACTCCACACTACTGTTACGAGGGTCAATGCCAATGGTTGGTGTGGTTTCACCTCGCCCAGAACGGCAGGTTGAAATTTTACATGTTGTTCCAGGTCGTCTAAGACTCCGAGTCTTAGGAGAGGAACCGGGAACCGTATTAAAAGCGGTTACGCCCCAGCTACGAAAGTGGGTCGGCGTGCGAGAGATACGAACCAATGAGCAAATTGGAAGTTTACTCATTACCTTTGATACGAATCAGTTATCTCTAGCTCAACTTTTTCAAATTCTGGGGAATTTAGGACTTGGCGAAATTGAACAGCCTCAGAGTCAGGAACCTTTAGACGCAGAGGCTTGGGAAAAATCAGGAACTCAGCTTATATCCTTTATTCCCTTATTAATTGGACTGTTAACCACAAGGCAACTAGGACTGCAAGGATGGCGGTCAATTCTGGTCTATTTACTGACAGCGAATGTCGTTCGTCAGATTATGCAGAATTTGGATTGGTTAGAAGACACAGGACAGAAAGAAGGTGACAAAACGGACGAAAATAATGTCAATTTAGACGGAAAGGTGATTGCAACTGCTACACCTTATGAGCAAAATAATAAGCCACCAACAGTCGCATTCAATACCAATTCAACGGTTGCCTATAGTCTAGTTCATGCCGTTCCGGGACGGATGCGTTTTCGCGTCCCTAAAGTTACCGAAGATGCAGCCTATCTGCGGCGATTACAAGCCTTAGTTAAAAAAGATGACTGGATTACTCAGATGCGCTGCAACAGCACCGTCGCATCGGTGGTGATCACCTACAATCCGATGCAGGTTTCCGAAGCGGAAGCTGGGTTACATTTCATTAGTCTGATTCAAATCGCTGCTGATCCTGACTCTAAGGAGCGGGAGAGTCGAGGAGCTGGGGATCAGGTAGAGACGAGCCATAACACATCTGAGAACCCAGTTGTCGGAGCGGGTTCTACCGATAAGGTTGAAGAGAAAACGGATAACTTGACTCAACCTGCCCTTCCAGAGGAACCCAGGAGTGGGGAAGCTGAGGAGATAGTCGAGCCGGATTTGCCGCCACCGGAGACAAGTTCAGCCGAGGCGAATTCGTTGACTCCTCCGGTGCAGGTAGAACCAGAGGATCACGGGAGTGAGGAGGCTGAGGAGAGTCCTGTTGATCAGGATGTACAAACAGCCAACACCGATGATTCTGTTGCTAATACATCAGAACCCATGGAAGACGCTCAACCCGCGATCGCATGGTACTGCCGACTTTATTATTAGGGGGAGCTATTTTTGCTCTAACTCGGAATGCGGCGAGGGCGGCGTCGATTTTAACCATTGACTTTGCCACTGGGATTCGGGTATCGGTTCCCACTACTGTAATGGCGGCGATGTTAAGTGCAGCCCGTCAAGGGATTCTATTACGGAGTGGGCGGGCGTTAGAGCAATTGGCGCGAGTTGATGCGATCGTTTTTGATAAGACGGGGACATTGACACAAGGCGATGTGGCAATGATTGGGATTAAAACCGCTAATCCCGCTATTTCTGAACTAGATGTGCTGCGACTGGCGGCGGCGGCGGAACAACGGATTACCCACCCGGTTGCGGAAGCGGTGATCCGTTACGCGAATTATCAGGAGGTGATTATACCCCAGCGCGGTGAGTGGGATTACCAAGTCGGTTTAGGGATTCAGGCGCAAATTGAAGGACAGACGGTGTTAGTGGGGAGCGAACGCTTCTTGGTGAAAGAGGGAATTGACCTAGAGTCATTCTATACCACTCATCCTGACGTGAAGACAACCGGATATCCAACAATTTATGTGGCAAGTAATGGCAGACTGCTGGGGGTATTGCAATATACCGATCCCTTGCGCCCAGAAAGTGCTGAAGTGATTGCCATGTTGCGAGATGAGATTGGGGCGGAGATTCATATACTAACGGGGGATAATTGTCAACGGGCGGCGACTGTGGCGGCTCAATTAAATATTCCTCCCAGTCATACCCACGCCGAAGCCTTCCCCCAACGCAAAGCGGAAGTGGTGCAGCAGTTACATGAAGCGGGGAAAACGGTGGCATTTGTTGGCGAAATGCTGACCCATCCTACTATTCAGACAACAGACAGTGAAGACGCGATCGCAGGCTGTGAGAAGGCGAGTTTTGTAGTAAGGGCTTCAGCCTATTCAAGTCATTTTGTCAAGGAAAATCTAATGCCAAAGAAACGGTGAACAAAAAGATTATGACAACAGACTGGAAAGACGCGATCGCAAACTTTGGAAGGGCGGGTTTTGTACGAAAGTTATCGGTTAGGTTTTGATAGGTTAGTTCCTAAACCCGCCCCTACAGATTGGCGTTTACGGGAAGCTATACCGACACCCGCCAGTGCGATTAAACCCATAATAGATGCAGGTTCAGGGACAGACTGAGAGGAATTGATTTGATCCCCTGTGACCAAAATGTTATCAAACGACAACAACTCTGTGGATGCCGTCGTGTTGAGCTGCACTTTCACTTGTAATGTACTACCATCACCGATCGCTTGATTCACCGTTTGATTCCTGAAAAACCCAGACTGGCTAATTAAGTCAGCCGCCAGAAACTCAACATCATCCAGTAAATAGGACACGATAAAGTAATCTTTGTGACCAATCGGGCTGTTTTCCTCGTGTTCAAAACTGACATCACTGGCGAAAGCATCCAACGATAATGCCAGATTACTAAATCCAGAGATATCGATTTTTGGACTCAGCCACGCTGGAAATAAGGGATTAAGATTACCCCCAGAACATCTTACATTCGGACAACCCGCGTTTGTATCACGAGCGGTGAAGGCTTCAGCCTCGACTCTGAAGTAATCGTTGGAGTCAAAGAGAGCCGCATCATGCAACTCAATCGACCAATCCACGCCAACTACGTCTGTAGCGGCTCCGCCTGTTGCTCCTTTGCCGTTTTCACCAGAGAAATCTTCCTCATACAAGGTAAGGGCTTGTACATTCTCAGGAATAAAGATTAAGCCTAAGACCAAACTTAAACTTGCCAACAATGTTTTTTTCATACTTTCTTAACAATACTGATAACTGTGCTATTTCCTAGCTTAGAGTTATCAGATCGCCAAGGCAAGCGGATTATATCATGTCCGGTCAAACACCCCGAATAAAAACGCCTGAAACCCTTGTTATTACGGCATTGCAATTATGGGCAATCGTCAGGACATGATATTACGTTGACTTCATCAGCTTTTCATATAAACCAACCTGAAAGAGAGGGATTTTTTTCGGGAATTGTTTAAAAAATGCCCGGTTTGAGTTAGTTTGGCGATAACGCCTGGAATCATTTCCCGGATTTCCTCTTTTATTTAGGGGAGTCTAGACGTTTACACAAACTTTATCAAATGTCGGCTTGGGACAGTTTCTTGATTGCATCCTCAAAAAGACGCCATTCCCAGCATTGCCATAAACGCCCAATAGGAAATCCAGCCACTGACTAGAACCATCACCGGAACCAATAACGCGGCTGTCTTTTCCGAGAAATTGGCGATTTGCGTGCAACCACTATACAGCGTCAGAATCGTGTAGCAGCTAGTGAATATGGTGATCATCACCATAAGTTGACTCGGCAAATTGGACGAAATACCGTTAGCGATCGCTAAAATAGTTAATGGCATCAGTGTCGCCCCAGCCAGAAAACTATCCCCCGCCAAACTACCAGGATGACGCCGAATTAATCGCGCGATCGCACTCATCGCGGCTAGAATGATAAACGGCATCATACCCACGCCGATTAACGGAACCAGGGAAACAAAAACTACATCCCGCCACCCTGTATAAATACCCCAGACAAAACAAGCATCAAAAATCGCCGCCAATAGGAATCCTACTACCATGGCGCGTTGAGCATCGAGACGGGCAAAACTAGGTAAGAGTCCCCCCATGGGATTGAGTAAAAAGGACTTGATTGTAAATAGTGTGTCCCCCAATAACCCTTTGAGATAACGGATAGGATTTCGTTTCCGGGAAACTCCCCCTTTTCCGGGTGTTTGTTGCAGAGTTCGCAACGTTTCCTGAACTAACCGATATCCTGTTTTATCTCCTTGTTCACGTAATAATTCTGCTGCTTGGTGAAAATCCGCGATCGCGCTTTCAAATTCTTTCAAATCTTTATGAGCTAAACCGCGCTGATAGTAAGCCTGAGCGTGAGTAGAATCATACGCGATCGCTTGAGTATAGGCATCAATCGCCGCCTGACTATATCCCAGTCGATAACGCGCTCTCCCTTGGTAATAATAAGCTGGAGCAAACTGAGAATTAATCCTTAATGCCTGATTACAATCTTGTAGGGTTCCCCTAGCATTTCCTAGTTTATAATGCGCGGCGCCCCGTTCCACGTAGGCGTCTACAAAGTTAGGATTTAGGGAAATCGCTTGATTACAATCCTTAACCGCCCCCTGATAATTTTTAGCCAACGCCTTACTAACCGCCCGCCCATAGAAATCTTGAGCCGTCATTGACTCAGTTTTAGGCGGATTAGACTGAGGTTGAATCTCTTGGTCATACTGACGCCGCTTTACCTCATCCGAAAGCACCTGATACGCCTCACAAATGACTCTAAATCGCTCCGTGGCGTCTGGATTATCAGGATGCAAATCTGGATGGTATTGACGCACAAGGCGACGATAAGCCTGTTTGATCTCCTGTTCGGTTGCACCGGGAGAAATTTTCAGAATTTTATAATAATTATGAGAATCCTGCATCTGATTTTGTAGAGACATGCCATGGCACGTCTCTCATGAAATGGCGTATTTAATGGGTAATTTGACTACCGATATCGTTTCCGGTTATTTATCCAATTCTATAAACTATTCATTCAAATCCGCTAATTTTCTCTGCGCCCTCTGCGTAAACCTCTGCGCCCCTCTGCGTTAAAACAACATAATTTCGTAACCAATTTGACTGAAGAAAAGGGCGCAAGGCTTGCGCCCCTACGTTTGGGTTTAATTTACAACTCCCGAATGACCCTTGATTTCACCAATCGGTTCAAAGCGTCCCTCTAAATACTTACTGAGAAACTCTTCTGCGATCGCGAAAAAGTGAAGCCGATTCTCTGGACGAGCAAATCCATGTCCTTCGTCTGTGTAAAGGGCGTATTCAACCGGTTTATTTGCCTTTTGCATCGCTTCAACAATTTGTTCACTTTCGGCTTGTTTTACCCGTGGATCATTCGCCCCTTGACCAATCAGTAAGGGTTTCTGAATCCGGTCAATGAAAAATAAAGGCGATCGCGCTTTGAGAAACTCCTCCTCTGTGTCTAAGTCCCCTAAGCGATGGGCAAACATGGCTTTCATTGGTGCCCAGTAGGGGGGGATACTTTGCATTAAGGTAACTAAGTTACTCGGACCAACAATATCCACACCTGCGGCAAATACATCTGGGGTAAAGGCTAATCCGACTAATGTGGCATATCCCCCATACGATCCGCCCATAATTGCCACCTTGTTCCGATCCGCAATCCCTTGGTCTACAATCCAATTGACGGCATCAATTAAATCATCATGCATTTTTGCCGCCCATTCTCGATTTCCGGCATTTAGGAATGCTTTCCCATAGCCTGTAGATCCTCGGAAATTGACTTGCAGCACTGCATAACCCCGGTTAGCCAACCATTGCACGATTGGACTATAGCCCCAAGTATCTCGCGCCCAGGGTCCACCATGAACCAAAAGCACCGTGGGTAAATTTTTCGCCTCAATTCCAACAGGTGTGGTGAGATAGCCGTGAATGGTTAAACCATCCCGCGCTTGGTAGGAAATGGGTTGCATTGATGCGAGTTGCAACGTTTCCAATTCAGGTTGATTGCTAAATAACAAGGAGTGGGTTTTAGCTTCACGGTTATACACATAGTAATAAACCGGACCATCATCCGTGGCGTAGCCAACTAACCAGGTATCATCGGCTAACGTGCGATTGGTGATGGCAAATTCACCGTCTCGGATTTGTGCGATCGCATTAAAATCATCAGCAATGCTTTCATCGAGAATTTGCCATTCCACTTTATCCTTATAAAAGGACACCGCCTGAATCCGGCGCTGAGTCGGATGGATAACCACACCACCGATATCATACTGTTCATCAGCCGCCATTACCGTTTCTTGGCGGGAGGCTAAATCTAAAGCAATTAACCGTTGGGCATTGGCATCGTGCGATCCAGTAATATACAGGGTTTTGCCATCCTCAGAAAAGGTGACGGCTGATCCTTCATCATCGGGTCCCCAGTGGCGTAATAATTCAAAGGATTGATCAGGCGTTTCGCGGAATAACAGATCGGAACCCCCATCTGGCGTGGCTGCGATCGCTGCCCGAATCTGGAATTGAGCATCAGCTACCCAACTGACAATATTACCAGGGTTATCGGTCTCAAACTCCACCGCCCCATTATTTAGATTAACCCGATACACATCAAATTTTTGGCGATCGTTGAGATTCATTCCCACCAAGACTTGATCAGGAAATTCCGGATCAAGGTCAATCGGTTGGGCTTTCACGCCTTGGAAGGGGGTTAAATCGCGCACTAACTTGGATTGGACATTCACCAAGTAGAGGTGAAAGTTTTCGTCGCCGTCTGAGTCTTGCAGATAAATAAGCTGGTTAGGATTGTATGTCCAGACATAAAGACGAATCCCCCGCTTTTGATCCGCCGTTAGCTGCTGATCATCATCTTCTCCCACGGTTCGTAACCAGACTTGCAACACATTCTTCTCATCTGGGGCGACATAAGCCAAATACTTCCCATCGGGGGATAGCTGAGGGCGAGTGCGATCGGGGTTTCCGAATAGGGTTTCGCGGGGAATTAAGGGAGGTAGTGCTTGGGATACTGGAGAAGTCGTTGCCGTTGCCATTTTAGTTTACGGGTTCAATTGCTGTGATTGTCTTAGAGACACTGTAACGAATCTGGCGTGTTAGAAGCTACTCAGGGTAAGCCCAATTATCGAGCGGCACAGCTAACATGGTGGGATGGGGTGTCGGTTGGCTTGACGCTGGAAATCCAACCAGGTTTTAGGCGAAAGCTCTGATTACGAACCCAATTTAATGCATCAATTTTGTCATGCATTTAAATTGGGTATTAGTAGCGAGCAAGATGCAAAGCCTGCGGCATGGCTTCGCTTAACGCACTACCTACAAATATTTCCCCATTATTGACATTAAGGTTTAAATGCCGAACAGCTTATAACAATTCTAAATTCTTCAATAGGACTCCATTAGGGGGGTCACGCCGGTTTATTCAACTTCAACCTTTTTAAGCGCTGCTTCAGCCGCACGTTTTTCAGCATCTTGTTTACGGCGACCTTTTCCGACACCGTATACTTTGCCTTTTACGCGCACTTCAGCCGTGAATTCCTTGGCATGATCGAGTCCAGACTCATCGATAATAAAATATTCCGGGTTTTCGACAAAGTTGGCTAGCGCCCATTCCTGAAATCGACCCTTGGAGTCCACGAGAATACTATTATCTAGAGTTGTTTCAGTGGAACAAAGGTCTCTAATGGCAGAACTCAACAAAGGTTCAATAAAAGTGATAACTGCATCAATACCTGAATCGAGAAAGTAAGCACCAACAACGGCTTCAAACGTATCACTGAGCAACGACGAATTTTTGCGTCCTCCTTCTTTTATAGCACCATTACCTAACCTCATTTTTTTAGCTAAATCTAGTTCTTTTGCAAATACGGCTAACTGTTGTCCTTCAACTAATTTAGATCGCAGACGTGTAAGTTGAGATTCGTTCATCTTCATCGCTGGATCATAATTATAGAGAAACGCACCACTAATAAAATTTAGTACAGCATCACCGAGAAACTCTAAACGTTCGTTGTCTTCACCTGCACTAGGATTTTCGTTAATGTATGAACGGTGAGTGAGGGCACGATTGAGAAGAGAAGGGTTGCGGAAGGAAGGAAGTTTTGATATTTCATCTAATCTTTCTATGATGTGGGATTCATCAGCAATATCAATTAGACTCTGACTTACCCCACCTTGTTGAGCGAAAATTATGACTTTCTTCCCTTTATTTTTTAAGACATGACCTAGACTGGTAAAGTCACCATCTCCTGATGCGATAATGAAGATATTAGCTGAGGCATTACTATAGGCTTCTTCAATACAATCAACTATTAGTTGGTTGTCTACACTGTTCCTGGTCAAGGAGGGAACGTTAATTCTTTGAAAACCAATACCACTTAAAAACTTGGCATATTTTTTATTTTCTCGCTGCCAATTGGAATATGCTTTTTGACAAATTACATCACCTTGTTCGTTGGCAAAGGCTTGCAAAAACTCGGCTCTTTCTTGGCTGACTTTAACATTTTGGCAATCCCAATAAAGTGATACTAGAGGAGATGAATTATTTGTTGTACTGCTTTTTAAAGTTTTATTTTTTTGTGCCATACTGATACATTAAAGAATACAAAAATAAACCATTCAATTAATCTACTAGATTAAGAGTTATTTGTTTTTAGTTTTTGAACGTTAAATCATTTAGTAATATGGCTGTTTTCAATAAATTGTGTGTGAACGTCAAAGTATTTGAAAAATTTGTCCAACCAAGGCTGCCATTTTACAAAGGATTGAAACTAGCTATATACTCAAGATACCCCAAAAGCACTTCCTGAATTGGCAGTAAGTTTTTATAATTCTGCATCTCAATGGGCATTTGCTGGATAGTTTCCATTAAATTATGAGCCATCTGGGGATTATCTTCAAGCACTCGCAAAGGATGTACATAAGTACGCACGGTAAACAGAATGTCACCACTCCCGGTTAACCGTCTTAATGTCTGACGTTCAATTCTCAAAAACAGCTTATCCCCAGCGTTTTGGCAATTTATCGTTGTCTCCCAACCGGGTTTTGCTATCTCTGGAGGGAAGAATAGTTCGGGAGATTCCACAATACTCCAATTTAATCGCCAAACCGGATGACTAGATTTGAGGCGATTAAACACACTATCCACAGGATGCGCCAGCTTTTCAGAATATCCCGGAACAGGGGAGTGGATTTGAGTCAGGGGACATCCAAACTTTTCTCGCAGTCGCCAACGCAAGGGAAAACAGAGGGAGGCGGCGACTAAACGATATCCTTGAGGCGATCGCTCCATTAATAATAAATCCTCCTGTACCAGACGCCCAGCTAAATCCAAAGGTGCTGACTCGAAGTCCGGGATATGCCAAACTTGATGGGTTGCGATCGCCTCAATCCTTTGACCGTGGCGTCGATAATGCTGGGGAAAGTGTTTCAGCAGATGGTCAAGCAGTAACTCTAGCACCTCTTTCTGACTGGCTGCGGTTCCAGGGAGACTGGCAAATACCTCTGAATGTCGAGTCTTGAGCAGAGTATCTTTTTGTGACAAATACTTGACAAACTGGTCGTCAATTTCAATCCAATCCTGGGGATCAAGGGCTTTGAGACTCATTCTCATTTGCCATTTTTTTTCTGCAAAGGGCATGTAGCTGTAACCAAAAAGCTGGACACTTTTACCCATTGTTGCCCAAAATTGGATAGAGATTTGTCCGCTACCCCCCTTATAATCAAGTCCGCGCAGGCGGACTTGGTTTGTGTAGCAGCGATTTCAATCGCCTCCTCTTGCTTATGTCACCGATCGCAACTCATCTAAATGTGCCAGTACCTCTGTACTATGAATCGCGGGTCGAACACCGAGAAATATCTCTCGCAAGATACCATCGGGATCAATGAGATAAGTATGACGTAGGGAGACAAACCCCATCCAAGACCCATACGCCTGACTCACTGACCCATCTGTATCGGCTAAAAGGGGGAATTTCAACCCCTCTGAGTCACAAAAATCGGCATGGGAGTCCACATCATCCGCACTCACTCCCACAATTTGGGCATTTCTCTCTATATATTTGGGCAAATCTTGCTGAAAGCGACGAGCCTCTAAGGTGCAACCTGAGGTGAAATCCTTGGGATAAAAGTACAAAACCACCCATTTCCCCCGGTAATCGGAGAGTGATACCTCCCCATCCCCACTATTGGTTGGTAGCGTAAACTCTGGTGCAGGCTCATTTAATGGCGGTTGTTTACCGCCGAGAGCATAAGCGGCGGGAGTGACGTTTAACCACGTCAAGCAAGCCAGACAGCTTGCCAAGAGAAGGCTCACAAGTGTGCGACGATAAATCATGATTGATACAGCGTGTTTGTTTTACATAAGTTTACAAGCCCAATTTAGATCTTGTCAGAATCGGGGATTGCGCTATCCTGTCTAGCAAGGTAATAGTCGTCGGAGGTCAATATCCCTTCGTAAATCAGTCTGAGAGCCACTGTTTTAACTATTCAAAAGTTTTAGGGACGTTTGGATGAAGACAATCCGCTCGACTGAGCATATAAATTCCCTAGTTTAATTATAGTGACTTTATTTCGATAAACTCAAACCTATTACGGATAGATAGACAATATTTGATACTTCTATCTGGGGATCATTGAAAATGGAAGACATTTAAAGGAACAATGTATAACCAGCAGAGCTATCATTGGGGTTACCTCCCTAATAAACAATATCTAGGTTGTTAATATACCTAGAATTGGGTGGCTTTAGTGCTGATTTAAATTAGGGATTACGGCTTGTCTATTTCTCAATAGTCTGCTATAGTAGAACTGTTCTGAAATAAAGGACGTAACCGAATTACTCGCTCTCCTAATAAGTAAGTAATTATTCAAGGAGAACGCCAGAAGAAGTTTGCAAGGCTACAAACCCGCCAAAGCGCGACAAGGTGTGGATTGAGTAAGCGTGGATTGAGCTATCTATTCCCGAATTCAACGCCTTAAGTCAAAACCTAAAGGATTGATAAACATCAATTAAATTTATCCCGACTATAAGGATGGGAAATGATAAGTAGATCTGAATGCTTTAACTCTAAAATTGAGTAGAGTGTTAGGTTGGCGACGATTATGACTGTAGCCAGAGTTGCAAAAAAATAAATGTGTAAATCGCTACGAATTTAATTGTGAGGTATGGTTCTATAAAAAACAGCCGAATCCTAAAGAAAATATTACCTAAAGGAATTTTTTCGGCTGAGTATCGGTAAACTGAAATACTGAAACCAAGAGTAGGAGGAAATACTTAATGGTTGCAGCTACTGAAACAACAACATCTCAATCGTCCAAAGAACAAGCTCTCATTCTGTGGTTTGAAGAGGTAGGAATTGTCGATGTTCCCTTGGTGGGTGGTAAAAACGCCTCCCTGGGTGAAATGATCCGACAACTGACGGCTAAGGGCGTCAGAGTTCCCACCGGATTTGCCACGACTGCTTATGCATACCGTTACTTCATTAAGGAAGCCGGTTTAGAAGAAAGGCTACGCGAACTGTTTTCTGACCTCGATGTCGAGGATATGAGTAACCTGCGAGTCAGGGGTAAGCAAGCGCGGTCTTTGATTCTCAATACACCGTTCCCAGAAGACCTGCGAACCGCGATCGCGGAATCTTACCTGAAGCTGTGCGAACGGTATGGCGTTACCGCTGAGTTTTGCGATCGGTTTGAGCCGGGATACCAAGAAGAATGCAAGGAGAAAACCCAAGCCGTTGACGTAGCCGTCCGTTCATCCGCTACGGCTGAAGACTTGCCCGATGCCAGCTTTGCAGGTCAGCAAGAAACCTACCTGAACGTCTACGGTGTCCTGGACGTTTTAGACGCTTGCCATCGTTGCTTTGCCTCCATCTTCACTGACCGAGCCATCTCCTATCGCACCCTCAAAGGGTTTGATCACTTTGATGTCGCCCTTTCAGTTGGTGTGCAGAAAATGGTGCGCTCTGACTTAGCCACGTCTGGTGTCATGTTCACCATTGACACAGAAACAGGCTTCAAGAATGCCGCCCTAGTTACCGCTGCCTATGGTTTGGGCGAAAACGTTGTCCAAGGTGCTGTCAACCCTGATGAATACTTTGTCTTCAAACCAACGCTTAAGGACGGGTATCGCCCGATTCTAGAAAAGCGCTTGGGCAGCAAAGAAATCAAGATGATCTATGACATCGGTGGTTCAAAACTGACCAAGAACGTACCCGTGTCAGAGCCTGAGCAAGTCAAATACGCGATCAACGACGAAGAAATTCTGCAACTGGCTCGCTGGGGTTGTATTATTGAAGACCACTACTCCGAAGTCCGGGGTGTCTACACCCCCATGGACATTGAGTGGGCAAAAGACGGTGAAACTGGGGAGTTGTACATTGTCCAAGCTCGTCCAGAAACCGTTCAATCCCAGAAATCCAAGAGCGTCCTCAAGAGCTATCAGCTGAAAGGAACCTCCGAGGTGGCGGTCACGGGTCGCGCCGTTGGCGAAATGATTGGTCAAGGCAAAGCCAAAGTCATTCTGGATGTCCACAAGATTGATGAGTTTGAACCCGGTGAAGTCTTAGTCACCAACAAGACTGACCCCGACTGGGAACCAATCATGAAGCGGGCATCAGCCATTGTCACCAACCAAGGTGGACGTACCTGCCACGCGGCAATTATTGCTCGTGAAATGGGAATCCCCGCGATTGTGGGTTGTGGTGATGCCACAGGTGTGCTTAAGAGTGGACAAGAGGTCACCGTTTCCTGCTCCGAAGGGGAAGAAGGACGGGTTTACGAAGGGCTTGTACCCTTTGAAGTCCAAGAAACCCAACTGGAAAACCTCCCCACAACCCGCACCAAGATTTTGATGAACGTGGGTAACCCAGAAGAAGCCTTTGGTTTGGCGGCGATCCCCTGTGATGGCGTGGGATTAGCCCGCTTAGAGTTCATCATCGCCAATCATATTAAGGCGCACCCCTTAGCACTGCTGAACTTCGATAAGCTCGAAGATGCCACAGTCAAGCGGGAAGTCTACAAGATGACCTACCTCTACGAACGTAAGTCGGACTTCTTCGTAGACAAGTTGGCGCGGGGTGTGGCGATGATTGCGGCGGCATTCTATCCCAACCCAGTTGTGTTACGGATGTCCGACTTCAAGAGTAACGAATATGCCAACCTCCTCGGCGGTCAGCAGTTTGAGCCGAAGGAAGAAAACCCGATGATTGGCTGGCGTGGTGCGTCTCGTTACTACGATGACAACTATGCCGAAGCCTATGGGTTAGAGTGTCAAGCGATCAAGCGGGTTCGGGATGACATGGGTTTAACGAATGTGATCCCCATGGTTCCCTTCTGCCGTACCCCTGATGAAGGGCGCAAGGTGTTGGCAGAAATGGAGAAACACGGCTTGAAGCGTGGCGAAAATGGACTCCAAGTCTATGTGATGTGCGAGATTCCCAGCAACGTGATCTTGGCTGATCAGTTCAGTGAAGTGTTTGATGGGTTCTCCATTGGTTCCAATGACCTGACTCAGTTAACCTTGGGTCTAGACCGCGACTCCGGTTTAGTGGCTCACATCTTTGATGAGCGCAATGAAGGGGTTAAGGAAATGGTGCGGATGGTGATTGAGAAGGCGAAGAAGAATGGTCGTAAGATTGGTATCTGCGGTCAAGCGCCTAGTGACTATCCTGAGTTTGCCAAGTTCTTGGTTGAGTTGGGGATTGACTCAATGAGTTTGAACCCTGACTCGGTGATGAAGACACTGTTGATGGTGGCTGAAGTTGAAGAACAACAAGGCTAAGTCTTGAGTGTTTAGCGTCTGCGTCCCTGATGGGGCGTAGACTTGAGAAAGAGCGATCGCATTTCCGGTGGGAGGTGCGATCGCTTTTTTATAGAAGGTATATAGCCTTTCTCATAAGATGAGAGGGGGTGAGGGCGCAAGGCTTGCGCCCCTACATTCGTCTCTTCTATGGGTGTACTTGTTCGTGGCTCGACCCCATCGATGGAACTCAGGTATAATCTTAAACAGAGCGATTGGCTTTCAAGTCACAGCGATAAAATCATGCATTTTAAGTTTTCACCCAATATCCTGAATAGATTAGGTGAAGAACTGATTCCTAATCCAGACCAAGGAATTATCGAATTGGTGAAGAATTCTTATGATGCTGATGCGACCCAATGTACAGTAGAGCTTATCAATACTGACACCACAGGTGGTTCAATCCTGATTTCAGATAACGGCATTGGTATGGATATCGCGGCTATTAGTGAGGGATGGTTTGTGCTAGGTCGGTCAAAAAAAGCTGCCCGCGAACCTACTGCTCTGGGACGTCTACCTGTTGGTGATAAGGGATTAGGTCGGTTAGCTGCGTTGAGACAAGGGTCGAAAGTACACTTAAAAACCCGACCTAAAAATGAACCCGCCGTTGAGTATTCTCTGACGATTAATTGGCAAGATTTTGAGCAAGCCTCTGTTGTGGAAGACATTTCCTTCAATGTCCAAGAACATAGGACTAACTTACCACAAGGAACTGAAATTTTCATTCAGGATTTAAGTATAAAGTTTGGTCGGCGAGAGGTTAAAAGATTAGCTAGAGAACTTTTATTCTTGGCAGATCCATTTGATAGTTGTGTCTCTTTCCGCCCTAGGCTGATTGCTCCAGAATTTGCTGATCTTGAACAACAAGTCAATGAGTCTTATTTGAAGGATGCTGAATATCATTTGAAGTCGTCAGTTAATGGAGATGGAGTTGTAGCAGCCTCCGTATTAGACTGGAAAGAAAACTTGCTATTTCATGCAAAAGATAGTGATATTTCTCAAGAAAACTACAAAACAGTACCCGCAAAATTTGAGTTATGGGTATTTCTACTCAATCCTCAAAATTTCTCTGCAAAAACAGCTTCTTTCGGACAGGTTAGAGAATGGCTATCAGAAGTTGGTAATGTTCATTTATACCACAGGGGTTTGCGGGTGAAACCCTATGGCGACCAAGGAGATGATTGGCTGAAATTAAATTATGCACGAGCCAGAAACCCAGAAGTACGTCCCTCGACCAGTACTGTTATTGGTCGGATAATTGTCAATGATCCTGATGATCGGTTGATCCAAAAGACCGATAGACTAGGTTTTATAGAAAATGAAGCTTTTATTGAGCTAAAGCGCTTTGCCATTGATGTATTGAACTGGATGGCAAAAGAGAGGCTTAAACAAACTGAAAATAAACGACAAATAGTCAAACAAGAATCGAGTCGTGATGTTATTGATGCTAAAACCAGTATTGAAAATGTTATCGAAGAAGCGCTGCCAAAGGAATATCGTACCCGAGTCCGAAAGGTGATTCAAAGGTACGAAGAAGCAAAAGAACGTGAAACAAAAGCACTACGGGAAGACCTTCAACTCTATCGAAGTCTGGCTACAGCTGGAACAACAGCAGCCGTTTTTGCTCATGAGTCTGGTAAACCCGTTACGTTAATAAATAAAATAGCTAGAAGAATAGAGATAAAAGGTCAAGAATTACTAGGAGACATATATCACGAATCTTTAGGAAGACCTGTCGAAAAGCTTTACAGAATTAGCAAATCATTGCTGAGTTTTTCCAAATTTCCGTTGCACTTATTGAAACGGGAAAAACGTCGTACAGGTCGTGTAGATGTCTCTAGTGTAATTGACGATATAGTTGACCTATTTGACCCCTTCCTCAAAGATAGAAAAATAGAAGTTATAATAAACAATAGCGCTAGTCAGCCTTTTATTCGCGGAAGTATTGCTCTTTTAGAAGCAATTATTGCTAATCTTTTAACCAATACTATTAATTCTTTTACTGTAGAAGGTTCACGCACAGAAGGACGTCAGGTAATGGTATCTACTGAAATTGTCGAAAGTTATGTGCAGATAAAAATTTTAGATAATGGTCTTGGGATTAGAGATATAAACTTAGATGAAATTTGGTTGCCTGGTCAAACAACTAAACCAGGTGGTACAGGGTTGGGACTAACCATAGTCAAAGATTCGGTTACTGACTTGGGAGGAAAGGTGCAGGCGATTGCTAAGGGAGGACTAGGTGGAGCAGAATTTATCATAAAACTACCACTTGTTGGAGGTTAGCTGTTATGACTCTAATACAATCTAATCAGAAAATAGCGATAGTTGATGATGAAGAAGAATTAGCAGAAGTCACTAGCTGGGAAGTAGAGGAAGCCGGTTATGAACCCTTTTTATTAGTCAAGGGACATTTTACAAGTGTCGATGATTTAGCATCAGTTATTTTAGATAATACTCAAGGTGCTATCTGTGATAATCGCTTGACTAATTCTGGACTTGCTAATTTTTTAGGCGCAGAATTAGTCGCCGCTTTGTATGATCAGGCTCTGCCCTCACTGCTGATATCTCAGTTTGTTGAGATGGATACTTCTTTGTCTATTAGAAAATGGCGACGGAAAATTCCCGTATTACTAAGTAGGGACGAAGCTAATGCTTCAAGCATTGCCAAAGGAATTGAAGCTTGTCAACAAGAACTTGGTGGTCATCTGCCGATTAGCCGAAAACCTTCTAGAACATTAGTAAGAATTGTTGACCTTGATCAAGCATCTAATGAGCCTGTTATCGATGCAATTGTCCCTGGTTGGAATCCCTCTAAGGCTGTCCGTTTTCCAGCTTCACTGATTCCTGAGACTATTCGATCTGATGCATTAAAAAAAGGTGTCCGTCTATTTGCTCACGTTAATATTGGAGCGGATAATGCTGATGATTTATACTTCGATAAATTTGAGTTAGCACCTGAGCCAGATGACGATGATGGACTTGCCTGAACTGATTATTGTAGATGTTGGTCACGGGAATTGTGCTGTTCTCAGAGATACAGAGGGGGTGGTTGTTATTGACTGTCCCTATGGCAATACATTAAGAGAAATTATTGAGTATAGATCGATTCAAGACATTTCCCATATTTTAATTTCTCATGCAGATGCAGACCATATTGCAGGTATTGTTAATCTGCTATTAGATAAGAATATCAGGATACATAATATTCACTTAAATCCTGATGCCATTAAAAAGAGTGAAATTTGGCAGGATCTACGAATTGCTTTAAAAGATGCCAGAAAACGTTTTGGAACAGTAGTTTCAACGGAATTAACTACAACCAAGTCAGGAACGTTAAATATTGGTCAAGCAGATATACAAATTCTGGCTCCCACACCTGAATTGATCCTCGGCGGTGCTGGGGGAAGAGATTTACAAGGGAGGCGATTGACTTCCAACTCCATATCTGTTGTAATTGGCATAGTCCATAATTCTCACCGAGTCGCCATATTAGCGGCAGATATTGACAAAATAGGATTGGAAAATCTGCTGCAGGACGAACCTGATATCAGCACTGATATACTTGTTTTCCCTCATCATGGCGGAAAACCAGGTGGTGCAGATGGCAAAGTATTTGCTCAACAGTTATGTGGTTTGACAAAGCCTAAGTTGATAATCTTTTCAATTGATCGCAATCGTTTCAATAATCCTCGTGAAGAAATCATAGATGGGATAAGTGTATCGGTTCCAGAGGCTCATATTTTGTGTACTCAGTTATCCAAACAATGTGCTGAAAATCTGCCCAGTTCTGAAGCTATCCATTTAAGTCGTCTTCCGGCTAAAGGATTGTTAAAAAACACTTGTTGTGGAGGAACTGTCTCAGTCAATATAAAGGGTGGGGAAACAACTTATACTAAAATTGATTTGCACAAAGCGTTTATTGATGATCAAGTGCCTACCCCAATATGCCGGAAGTTTAAACCAAGATCTCAGTCCGATTCTAGGTAGGACTTGCTGCAACAATTAGAAACCCCTATAAAGGTCTAGACAGAGATTATGGGAGCTTATGGGGAAAACTTCAATTCAAGTTGACACCAGTGGACATGTCGTCCCTCTACAGATGCCGGAAAATGTCATACTCGCGATAAAATAGAAGGCTCCAGCATCTATGCCTATAGGTGACTGGTCATTATCCTTAAATCCTATAACGACCTTTTGCAAATGAGCGAGAGAACACTCTTCGATAAAGTTTGGAACTCCCACACCGTCGGTACTTTGCCTTCGGGTCAAACTCAACTCTTTATTGGTTTACACTTAATCCACGAAGTCACCAGCCCCCAAGCCTTTGGTATGCTGCGGGAAAGGGGATTAAAGGTGCTGTATCCCGATCGCACGGTGGCGACTGTGGATCATATCGTTCCCACCGAAAATCAGGCGCGTCCTTTTGCGGATGTGTTAGCCGAAGAGATGATGCAGGTGTTGGAGAAAAGCTGTAAGGATTATGGGATTCGCTTCTATAATATTGGATCGGGGAATCAGGGGATTGTCCATGTGATTGCTCCAGAACAGGGATTAACCCAACCGGGAATGACGATCGCTTGTGGGGATTCCCATACTTCAACTCATGGCGCCTTTGGTGCGATCGCGTTTGGGATTGGTACGTCTCAAGTTCGGGATGTCCTCGCCTCGCAAACCCTCGCCCTGTCTAAACTTAAGGTTCGCAAAATTGAAGTTAACGGGAAGCTTCCGCCCGGTGTTTACGCCAAGGATGTGATTCTGCACATTATCCGCACGTTAGGCGTCAAAGGTGGCGTTGGCTACGCTTATGAATATGCTGGCACAACCTTTGAGCAGATGACGATGGAAGAACGGATGACAGTGTGCAATATGTCCATTGAAGGCGGTGCCCGATGTGGTTATATTAATCCCGATCAGGTCACGTATGGGTATCTCAAAGGGCGAGATTTTGCGCCGAAAGAGGAAGACTGGGATAAAGCGGTGGAATGGTGGAACAGTATGCGTTCTGATGCCGATGCCGTTTATGATGATATCGTCACCTTTGATGCCGCCGAGATTGCGCCAACAGTAACCTGGGGAATCACACCGGGACAGGGAATTGCCGTAAATGAAGCGATTCCCATACCCGATAGCTTACCCGAATCGGAACGTGCGATCGCCGAAGAAGCCTATCGGTATATGCAGCTTATTCCTGGTGCGCCGATTCAAGGGACAAAAGTCGATGTCTGTTTTATTGGAAGTTGCACCAATGGACGATTGACAGATTTACGAGAAGCCGCCCAATTTGCCCAAGGAAAGCGAGTTGCACAAGGGGTGAAGGCATTTGTTGTTCCGGGTTCAGAACGAGTCAAAAAAGACGCCGAAGCCGAAGGATTGGATAAAATCTTTGTGGAAGCGGGGTTTGAGTGGCGCGAACCCGGATGTTCCATGTGTTTGGCGATGAATCCGGATAAGTTACAAGGGGATCAAATTAGTGCATCCTCCTCAAACCGTAATTTTAAAGGGCGTCAGGGTTCAGCTACTGGACGCACATTGTTGATGAGTCCAGCCATGGTGGTAGCGGCGGCGGTTAACGGGAAAGTTTCTGATGTTAGACAGTTATTGTGAGTAGCCATCAAGCCAGCCAGTCAGCCAAGAACTCAAGTTCTGGCTGAAAGCTAAAACCCGTTAAAACGGGTTGAAAGACTTATGGCGTGACCCAGCTAAAATGGTGGAATAGGTTGTAGGGTGGGTTGAGGAACAAAACCCAACAAAAGATAGGGCTCGCATCCCTTACTACAAGCCGAATCTAATTCATCAAATAAGGTGGGTCATGCCACTAGTAAGCTAAATCTTACTTGAGCTTTAGGTTCCGGAAATTTATTTCCTGGCTTCTAAGTTGGTGATCTTCCGCTTAAGTCAATTTTATCTAGGGTGGGCAAGTATTATAACGCGGGAAACGCTTATATTAGAGTTAGTTGCTTTTGCCCACCGAGCGAGTCATTTGGGGTGTATTATCAATTTTGCCAGATCTCAGTTAAAACGGGTTGAAATTAAAGTATAGTGAACCGTTTTAGCCGGAAATTGCGTTCCAGGCTGATGTTACAGCAACGGAGGGAATACTATGAATATGAGAGCGATCGCGCTTGCTACCATTCTCGGTCTATCTGCGCCTACAATTACCGAGTTTATCATTAAAACACCTGTCGTCGCCCAAGCTAGGGTTCCTCTGGGGACATTCCAAGGGGGTGAATGGTCGGTCACGATTAACTATAGCAACAACGCCCTGACGTACTACGGTACTAATCAACGAACTGGTGATAACCTGGTTCTCCGAGGTGCGAAAGTGCGGGGAAATCCTCAACGCCGCCTTTATATCTGGCAAAACGGGGATTATCAGTATCAAGTCGCATGGCGACCCAATGATCCAAGAATTATTCGTCTTCAGGTATTCAATCCCGCAGGACAAGAAATTCTTAATCGCCTTCTCTATGAAAATTAGGGATGAACTGCAGTAGCTGATAGCATCAGATAGGTTGGGTTAAGGGATAGAGCCCAACCTCATTCGTCTGTCGATTATATCTTTATATCCAATGGTAAATACATTTAACTGATTACATAGGATTTATATTACTCTCAACGTCTCTATTCACACTTATGTAATCAAATTAATCACATGACCAGAGCGTAATCGGTTATTATGCCAGGAACAAATTAGACCCAACGGACCAGGATCAATAACAGGGGTTCGCGGTAAGGTTCGCATCCAATTTTGCCCCTGACGGCGTAATTCAAATAGCTGTACCGCCCCTAAATACTGTACCCCAGAAACACTTTGCAATAAGGTAACAATATCCGATGAATAAACTGGGCGACCAAACGACCACCCTTTACCCTCTGAACCCCCAGTTAAAGGATTGAGAAAACGATAGAGTGCGGTTTGTAGTTTCAATAGTATTTCTTGTTGGGCACGGGGATTATTATAAGCTGTATCCAGAGCAACTTCCGTTTGTACCGCAACCCCAACGTAATCGGGTTGGCTACAGAGGATTTCTACACCGAGTAACCGTCGTTCATCGAGATAACTTAGCACTCGTTCGGTGAGTTGCGGGGTTAGCGTTAATACATCTGGATCAATTCCTTCACCGCGCTCAATCCCATCCGTATTAGCGTTGGGTACAAGCAGCAGACGTACTCGTCCGGCGTCTTCTTGGCGAATAGGTGATAAGCATAACACGCGAGCAATAGAGCCGCCTCCAGCTTCCATGGCTAGGTATTCAAAGTCTTCGCGAGTGACGGCGCGATCGCGGGTTCTGAGGAGTCGCGGTACCCGGATCACGGCTTGTTCTAAAGATTCCGCATCAGCGCCATTCCGGGCGGGAGAATAGTTAATCACGTTCGCGACATAAGGAACAGCGGATTTGAGGATTTGAATCGCGCCCCGTTGCACGTTACCCTGTTGACCACCCCCAATGCGATAGGTAGCCATTTGGATCACAGCACCTCTAGGGGGAACTGCGCCATATTGACGTTCCATCGACTCCATCGCTGCGCCCTCCCGTCGTTCTACCCCGCTATTTCTACCACTGACTAAACTGAGCATTTGCGAGGGGACTCTCTGGGACTGGGAACGCCACCGCGTTTGTTCTCGCAGTTGAGAGGGTTCTCGTAATAGGGGACCAAATTGAATGATGCCAGTAATCGCATCAATGGTATAGTGCAAGTCTTCGGGACCTGAGTCGGCAAAATCATTGACTTCTTGCCAGATTTGGGGTAATCCTCCCGGCGGAATCACCAGAATATGTTCCTCTTCCCGACGGGGTAAAATTCCCCGTCCTTGCAGTTGAAAGGTTTGACCGGGATTTCCATCACTTTCACCCAGGATTTCATTGCGAATCGTGGTACATTGGGTGACTTCAACGGTACCGCCAATCGACCGGACATCTAAACCAACGATGCGCGGGGAACGCATATAACCGGGTTGATTGAACTGAGGTTCACTGTAAATACAGCGCAGCCAGCGTCCCTGATAGGTAACAAATTGGGTAACGGGTAAACGCAGGGGTAAATGCAGGACAATATCTGCCCCTTGTAAGGGATTACCCCCTTGACGGATCAGTTCACTAAAACTGAATCCTTTGGTGCTATCATCGGCTTCTTGGAGCAGGATAGGTTCCCAAAACATACCATTCCAGGCTTGCCAAAGGCGGGGGGGATCTTCAGGATTAATCCCGGTGGAGGTAGCGGCTTCACCCCTAATCCGGAGGGCGATAACATTGCCTTCGATGGGTTGATCCCCCTCAAAGACGAGATAAAAGCAATTTCCCACTTGGGGTTGTTCATTAAATATAGATAATTCTAAGCCTTGCCATTCGCCACCGGGTTGCTGAGTCCAAGTTCCCACGAAGCGATCGCGCAGCACTTGGGGTTCCTCTTCAGCAATGTCCGAGGTGAGAAAATGGCGGATACTGGGTTTAGCAATCACCAGGGGGCGATCGGTGCTAAAAATAATCGCATCGTCGGCTTGGGTGCGTACTGTCGCCACTTCCGTTCCTGTGGGAATCGTGTAGGCTTCGGGGAGAGACGAACTCAGATAAAACGTTTGCTGGGTTTGCGCCGGGGTTGGCGCTTGCAGGCGAATCCCCAGTAATTCCAGAAAGGTAACATAGTTACGCCGGGGAACTTGATTGAACCGCAGCAGCATTTGGTCAGTTAGCCAAGCGAACAGTTCAATCAGCGTGATCCCGGGGTCACTGGGATTATAATTTGTCCACTCTGGACAGTAGCGGGGAATGCGGAGGACACACTCTTCCACCAAATCCTGAAATGCGCGATCGTCTAGATCAGATTTTGGTAAATTCGGTAAAAAATCAAATTCCATAGTTTGTCATTTGTCATTTGTCATTCGTCATTTGTCTTATGTCCCCATGAACCATGAACCATCAACAATGACCAACTACTCCCCAGAGGGCTGAAGATAGAACGGATAAACTAAACTTCGAGTATCATGGGAATCTTTCGGATGATATTCAATAATAATATTGACCCGACCGCGAATGGGGTCAGGTTCTGTATAAACGCCATCCAGTACAATTCGAGGTTCCCACATTTTCAGGGCTTCCTCAACATACACCCGAATCAGCAAAAGCGTTTGGGTATTCATTGGTGCAAAGGCGAGTTCAGACAGGCGTGATCCAAAATTTTGTCGGTAAACCCGTTCACCCACCTTGGTTCCTAGGATTAGCGCGATCGATTCTTCGATATTCTGGATATCGGCGCTGAGTTGTAGGCTTCCTTGTAAGTTTCCTCGTAGGGGAAATGATAGTCCCCTACCCAGATAATCTCGTGGCTGATTATTTGTAATGTCTGCCATCTTTATCGATTTAGTTTCCTAATGACTCAAGACTATGTTTTCTTTCATTGAGAGTACCAACTTCCCATTAAATTAGATTATTCAATCAATAACTAATTTGAAAAAATAGGCTGCAAGCAAGGCAATGTTCCTGTCCCCGACACTCGAATAAGCTTCTGATTGCTTTCGTTAAAAGATTGAATCATCCAGCCCTGTCTCCCTTCGGTTGTTTGTTGAGGCTTTAATCTTTGTTCCAGTTGCGGAGTTGCTTCTACGTAACCCAGCTCTAAACTCCAAGGAAGTTCTTTAATTTCCGCTACCTTTTCTGGCTTGTAATCATAGGGGTCGTAAATCCGGCAAGGAAGCTTAACTTCAAAGGAAGAAATGTGTGTTTGTCCAGGATTAACACGAATCATAAGGGGATATTGCCTTATTTCGAGATCTATATCATCTGGGACTGGCAGAACCTTTCTTGATAAAACAATCTCACCATTGATTATTAGACGGTAAACTTCCTGATCATCTGCTATTGGAATACCCTGATTTGTCCATCCCGCAAACAGGATATCAAACAGGTATATTGAACTATCGCTATTGTTTCTTAGCTGATATTCTATGACGACTTTTGTTTCAGTTTTTGATATAACTTCAGTGTTTAAATTTAGCATTTTTGAGTCTTTAATTAAATTAACATTGTATTTTACTGGTTTGGCTACAGGGGTTATACAACCTGCTGTTGAGACTAACAGAAAAAAAACAATAAATAGGAAATATTTCCATTTAATAATGAGGTCTTTGTGGTTCACCCATTTCATCCCGAATTGCATTTTCAGTGTAACTTGCATCGTCCCCTAAACCATTCTCATAAGGAGGAAGCCCGACCGCACGTAACTCTCGGTTTGATTCGGTACTAGGTGCTAAATCTCCATTCACTCCGTCACCCCTAGGCATACGACCATAGGCAGCATCGTCAGCATGAATCAGTTCGTGTGCAAGACCAATTGCTGGTGGTCTTGTTTGCCAGGGTTCTGATCCAATGCTTGTGCTGTTTGGATTAAAATACACTGTGGCATTCGTTCCTGCTCCTGGCTGTCCGTTAGGTTGGATAAATCGATCCCGGGGATTATCATAGCCACAGGCATTACCAGGACGTCCAGGTGGAGGAGCAGTAATTGTAAGACTTCTACCATTATCCCGCGCTTCTCGTAGACTTTCTAGCAGTTCTTGTCCGGAAGGCGTATCGTAAATTTCACGTAAGTTTTCTCGGACTTGCTCTTGATATTGTTCATCCCCGTCAATGTCGATTCCGTCAATAAGATCCTCAAAGCTATCTGAGCCTCCACCAGAACCTCTACCAGAACCTCCACCTAAGCCTGTACCTGAACCCGCACCTAAACCTGCACCTGCACCTCCATCGCCAATCAACACGGTGGGACAACCCATCGCAATCTTATTCGGTGGACCAACAGCTTCCACAATTGTATCCCCCATGCGACAAGCGGGGAGTCCATTAATTAGCACCGTAGCACTACCGTCAATCACCACACCGGGTCCGTGGGGAGGAACAGGCAGGGGCGTAGTACAGCCATGGATATCTGCCCCCATCGCCATACCAGAGATCATACTCCCCATCGTCGATGCCGCCGTCGCCTTGGTCGTTTCCTCCGCCGCCTTAAACCCAGGGGCGGCTGGGGTGCCAGCAGCGGCGAGGGTAGCTGATTCAGCCGTTTTAATCGCCAGATCAGAGGCTTTCTTGGCAACCTGTAATGCTGCTGCCGATGCAGCGGGTATCCCCCTCCAGGCTGGCTTACCACCGATGAGGACATCAAAACTACCGGGACCCCCCGTCAAGACAGGGGGTAAGGGATGAACGACAGGATCACCAATCCTAGCAGCAGGTTTGCTCATATTTAGCTCCTGGGTTCTTAATTAAGCTTAATGGGAAGACCTTTAACCGGGAGTGGACCCTTGGAGGAAATTTCAATGGTCGCTGCATCTAGGGTTAGTTTGCTTCCAGCTTTGATATTAATTTCTCCCGTTGTCTGCTTCATCGTGATACTTCCCCCACCGCTTTTTAATTGGATTTGTTTGGCACTATCGTCCATAACCATGGAAAGGTTACCCGTAGATTTTATTTCTATCTTTTTATTTTTATCATCCAGTAGTACGTTATGACCGCCAGCCGTTTTAATCTCTAAACACTTATCTGTATCATTCATCTGTATGATATGACCAAGTACGGTTTTAAACATCGCACCCGCTTTAACCGCGCCTTTGGCTTCTTCAACAAACTGCATTTTATGACCTGTCCGGGTTTGAATTGTTCGCACACGCACCTTGCCCTCATGAACTGTGTCATTTACACTCTCAGGTGGCTTATCCTTGCCATTCCAGATTCCCCCTAATACATAAGGTCGATGGATGTCCCCATGTTCAAAACCAACCAAAACTTCGTCATTTATCTCTGGGAGGCAATCATTTCCTCGATTCGGTCCAATTCCATAGCCAATAATTCTTGCCCAGTTGCTTTCGTGTTCTTCGGTTAGGGTAGGAAACTTTACCCTAACTCTACCCCAACCTTTCGGATCTTTATTATTAGTAACTATGCCGATTAGAAGCGTTTGTCCGGGATGGAAGGGGGCTTCATGGGACATAATGGGAGGGAGATTGTCTCCCCGTAAGCCACGCACCGTGAACTCGGTAGTATAAACCCGTTCGTAAAATAGATGGCGGGTTTCGGTGACATAGTATTCGCCACTGTACTTACCCAAATCGTTCAGTTTCACCACTCGCCCGGGTCGAATTTTGGGATTTCCTTCAGCTTCCGCATCAGCATGGACAAATTCTCCTCCTAATTCGTCACACACGGCTTGAGCTATTGCCTTTGCTTCTGGAGCATTGAAGACTGGATGATCCACTACAATCATCTTAGGGGTGGGTGGCTTTCCTTTAAAACTGGTACTGGTTTGAGAACCTTCACCATATTCTGTTTGGGTAAAGACCTGTCCTTTGTTCGCTGTCTCTACAATCGGTTGTTTTTGACTATAATCCCAGCCCCGGACTTCAACTTCACTCACCTGTTCAGCGCTACTGATTCTGACCTGAAAACTATGGACATCTTTTAACCATTTCAGTTCTAAAGACTCATCCACTTTGGGTTTGCGGAAGTTTAATTTTCCATCCTGAACAAAGAATTCAAAACCATTGCGGGCGGCGCGTTTCCTCAAGAATTCGAGATTGGTCTGATTTTCTTGAAACACATAGCCATTCGACCCATTGATATCCCCGTATCCGTAAGGTCCCCCGGTTTCATCAATCGTACCTGTGGGTATCCCGACTTCCCCAGCAATTTTGTTCACAATATCAGTGTCGGTCATATTCTGGAATGAGCGATTATATCGCCCTCGCCCCAGTCGATGGGAGATATCGTATCCACGAATAATCATCGGCGCTTCGGAGTCACGGGTAAAGTGACATTCCATCGCTGTAATTTCCCCTTCTAGGACGTAATCTTTCTGTTCCTCTTCAAACTCTCGGGCTTCGGTCGTACTTGAGCCGAACCCTATCTTAATCGTTTTACCAATTTCAAATAAGCCTGCATGTCGCCAGGTTTCATCCTCGCTGCGCCCCGGAAAGTAATCATTCTTAATAACTAACGTGAACATTCCGGGAAGATGGAGGCTTTCTTCCACCGCGATTTCAATAATGTCGTCAAGTAACGCTTTGGACGCTAACTGACCATCAATTTCTAAAATCGGTTCAGCTACATAAGTAACAGCCATGGCGACCTCTAGAATCAAGACTTGGCACTGAGTTGTGCCGCTGACTGGGAATTTACCCAGGGGGAATTGATGTGAGAAGGGGACAATTTAGGCAGAAAGCAGGGGCTTGGGGGATTTTTTTAGTGTATTGCCTGCCTGTTTCGCTTGCCTTAGTTTTACGTTTTGTAAACTAATCTGAATAACCTGTTTAAGATGAATGTAGCATTCATCTGCCAAATTCAACAGGTCACTATTATAAAAGGTCTGATGTCAATTAAACTATGGTCGGATTGATGATGGATAGCATTACCGTAGGTTGGGTTTCGACTTCGCTCAACCCAACCTACTGGACTGACACAGCTAAAATGGTGGCATAGATTTTACGATTAAATCGGGCGCACGTCGGTCATTGGTGTCAACTTAAGGTGAAAGCTCGGTTGAGCAAGGGTGTCGGGTGTCGGGTGTCGGGTGTCGGGTGTCGGGTGTCGGGTGTCAGGATGGAATTGTCTGTTGGAGGCGAAAAAACCTCACACC